>CALLZY010000033.1 GCA_937858715.1 uncultured Chitinophagaceae bacterium
GCTTGTGCAGTGGGCACTCCAAAATTCATCGGTAACTGCACCTCTTCAAGGTCTTTTATTGTTCCGTTTACAGCCTCGTATTTTTGTACATTTTCAATAAGAGCTTTCATCAGCCGCTTGGCATGTTGCGGAGTAAGAATGATCCTCGACTTTACCCTGCTTTTTGGCGTTCCGGGCATCACATTCACAAAATCCACAACAAACTCAGCATAGGAGTGTGTGATGATGGCGAGGTTAGCATAAGTACCTTCGGCCACCTCTTCGGAAATCTCAATATTTAGCTGGTTTGGGTTTGAAGAATCAGTCATTTTATTAATTGCTTGTAAAGTATTATTATGATACAAAAAAACCCCAGTATGGGGTTTTTTTGTATCATAACTATATCAAAAATTATCTTGGGCCAATATATTTCCAGTGTTCCGTAACAGCCCATCTGCCCAAAGTCCACTGAAGATCAATTGAATGATCACTTGGATTAAATTTACTACTAGCCCCTACAGTAAATACTTGAGTAGCATTATTGCTATTAGTTACAGAAACCACTTTATTGGTTGTTGGATCAAATGTAATTACTGGCCGTATCCCTGTATTAGCAAAACCCCCAGTTCCAATATTCTGAACTATATAATTCGCATAAGGGAACCACTCATCATAGAAAAGACCTGCAGTACCACTTATCGTTGTTAGTGAGTACTTTCTGGGGTCAGAAGGATCAAAATAAAGGCTCCCTGGATAGTAGCCAGTGTAAACGCCATTTGCATCTACAAGAGTGCCAGATATCTCATAAAGACCATCATAGGCATTCTTAGCACCGAATGTAACTAACAAATTTTTAAAGTTTCCACTGGCACCAAAAGAGGCATCACTGATAGATCCGATAGTAAAGCCCAGAGCATACGTTGTTGAAGGATCATAATTGATGGCATTAGTTTTTAGCTTAAGCATTGCTGAACGCTGCCCAGCAGGAATGGTAACGGTTAACGATGGTATTTGATATAATGTTGTCGCCATCTGTACATAGCTTGTGCTGTTCGCAGTATTATAATCGTTTATAATAGTGGCACTATTAGCTAAAGAAAGCGTAACAGCTACATCTGTTTTTGGTAAATCTTTTGATGTTAGGCGAACCTCAATTACATCTAATGTCAGATCCGCATTTTCAAAATCTAGGGCAACACTATTCAAATGCCCTGCCGAAGAAGGGTCTGCGGCAGTATTAGGAGCAATTATCTCCACTAATCTGGCATCTTCGGCACCATTAAGACCGTAGACTTGATCTTCAACATTCTTATCTTTTAAGCAAGAAGTTAGGAAAATAGCTGAAGTTCCCAAAAGTGACAATAAGTATTTTTTCATTTTTTCAATTTTTAGTTTAGGTGAAAGCCTTCATAAAAGGCCCTTATTTGTCCCAGAAAATCGCACTTGATTGCGGATTAATGTCTCCTTGGGCTTTTACATTCGCATTGTTCAGATTGTACTCAGATTGCGGATAATGAAGCCTTATTGGAATAATATATCCCTGTCTGCTTGGCGACATTGACATTGGCAATGTTGAAGGAACGCCAAGCCTTCTGTAATCTACCCAAGCTTCGAAATTATTAATCCCAGGTAATGCCAGATATTTTTGCAACACTATCAATTTAATCTTTGCATCACTTGTGGTAGCCATACTCCAATTCATTACTGGGTTCGCCTGAGCCAAGTAAGTGTTTGCAGTGTTTACAGCATCAGATACCCCAAGCCAAATAAAAGACTCCTTAACTGCATTCTCATACATGGTTTGAGCGTTTCCAGTTAACCAACCACGTTGAATTGCTTCAGCTTGAAGGAAAAGGCTTTCAACCGATGTAAGGAGCCACTGGCTTTGAGAGGCAGATTTAGCCAAACCAGGACCTGCCACATCTGAAGATGCACCAGCGTTATGAGGATCATTATTTGGAAGAAGTTCCCCATAGTTAAACCCGTAGTAAATATCGCTACCAACCGGAGAAGCAGCCCTAGAAAAAACATATTGATACCTGATATCAAGGTTACTTCTGTAAAGGTTCAAGACAAAGTTATTGGCCCTATTGTACTGGTCAGCTTCACCACCCGTGTACAACTTTTTGTACGCATTCCAATATGGGTTTTGCTTATTATTATCGGCTACATACCCAGGGTTTACAGAAACAGTTTCTCCAGCGCCAATAAACCCACTTCCATCAGCTGTAATTTTTGCAATTTCAGCTGCTGGGCTAAAGCCAGGTATCTGAGACTGACGGATCAACAATTTTAAGCGTTGAGTATTTATAAACTTTCTCCATTTTAACTTATCGCCTTTAAAAAGAAGGTCAGCGTCTGCTATTTTCAAATTCGCCCCAATTGTAGCATTGGTAATTAAGTCCTGAGCCTGAGTCAGCTTCGTAAATAAATCTGCATAGATATCTTCACCTTTATCATAAGAAGGCAGGATATTACCGCCCAAATCGAAAGCTTTGGTATAAGGCACATTATTAAAATTATCAACCAAATACATAAAGCCAATAGTCTTCAGGGCTTTGGCAATGCCTGAATAGTAAGTCTCATTTCTGGCTATGGCTTTTTTCTCCATAATATCAATATCCATCAATACATCATACCATGCAGCCCAAGTACTTCCAAACTGTGTTGTAATATGATACGATTCTTCTTCAACAGTCGGGCCATATGTCCCAGATCTGGCCCAATACCCCATCCATCTGCCCTGAACAGAGTAACCTGTAGCCATGATATTTGCTATCTGGTGTTCAATCCTAGGTAACAAAAGGTTAGGAGTAATAGAGGTTTCTGTTGGTGAATTAGGGTTATCATTTATATCTAAAAAACCCTTTTTGCACCCTATGCCTGTGATTAGTAACCCAAGCAAAAATGTAAAAGCAATTATTTTTCTCATTTTATTAAGATTTATACATTTAGAATTTCACTGAAACGGAACCACCAAAAGTCCGAACAGCAGGATTAATCTGCGAGTTTCCAATTCCCCCGGAGTTGCCCCCAAACGTATTAAAATCGCTAAAGTCAGGATCCGAATAAACATTTGATGCGGGAACCCACAGAAACAGGTTACGTCCAGTAAGCGAAACAGATACTCCTTTAATAATTTTGCTTTGACCAAACATTTTGCTCGGAAAATCGTAACTAAGAGAAGCCTCACGAATTCTCCACGCAGCAGCACTTGTCAAATAGTTTGTACCCGCCCGTCTGTAATTACCAGTAAAGAAGTCATTAACGTTTGAAATGGTAATATTCTTATTCTCAATATACTTGCCAGGGCTAGCGGGATCCTCATAAACAGAATTAGGGAATACAAACCTTTCACGATGATTGTAAGCAGTAGCAATAGAAACACCAGTCCATGCCATGTCATCGCCCATTTGATTGTACGCATAATGACCTGTTTTAAATTCACCCAAAACAGAAAATGTAAAATTCTTATAGCTAACCGTAGGATTGAGACCTACTATCCAAAGCGGCATAGTCCTTCCAAAAATTGACGGAGTAGTGTTAGGTGTTGGCTCACCTGTAAGTCTGTCAACAATTACCCTGCCTTGGTCATCTCTTTTCCAATCTGTTGCCTTCCAAACATAGGCAGGATAATTTTTAATGATGTAATTAGCTGCATCTGTATAACCGGCAACCACCAGTTCATCCAGGCCCTCATACACACTGTTTATCTTATTTGTATTATAAGTGGCATTTGCTTTAAAATTCACATCAGCCTTGCCCAACTTCAGAAGAGGGGTTAATTTAAGATCAACCTCGAATCCCTTGTTGGTAAATGAAGCTGCATTAACTGTTGAAGATGTATATCCTGTTGCATTTGAAACACTTATAGGAATAATCTGGTCAGTATTATCCTGATTGAAATATGTGGCTTCTAAACTAATTCTGTTTTTAAGCATCCCTAATTCAAAACCAAATTCCGCAGACTTTACAAATTCGGGTTTCAGGAAAGGATCGGGAGAATTGTTATTAGCTGTAAACCCAGGAAGTGCCCCATATGGAAACCCAGATGCCTGGCTGAAAGTAGCGGCTAGCCCATAGGCTCCCACTGTCACATTACCTGTTTTGTTCCAAGCCCCCCTCAATTTCAAATAAGAAACAACTTTACTAGACTTAATCACACTTATCAAGTCACTCAATAACACTGAAGCACTTACTCCAGGGTAGAAATATGACCTGTTAGCTGCGGACAACAAAGATGTCTTATCATTTCTTCCAGTAATTTCTACATTTATGCCTTTATAACCCAATCCAACACTTCCGTAAACCGAAAGAAGCCTTGTTTTACTATAAGTTGAACCACCTTGTAATTCTCCTGCACGATTAGCAACATTAAACAATTCAGGCACAACCAAGTTACCAACAGAAACGCTGGTATTTTTTGCGTCTGCTTGCCTGAAATACTGACCAGCAATAACATTCAATTTAAAATCCCCAAATTGTTTTGTGGCATTAGCAAAAATTTCAGAAGAAATACGGCTGCTTCTTGAAGCACCTTCGCCAACCGCTCCTGGAATTGGCTTGAAACTTCTGGTAGATTGAGCATATACTGAAGGCACTTCGCCTTTTGAAGTACTGGTAGATATGGCAGAATTAATTGAGGCAGCGGCTCGGTAAGTAAAATTTAACCAACTGTTAGCTTTAAACCCTAACTCAAGGCTGCTTAATAAATCATCACTCCTTCCATTGCGCCTCCAATTATCAATGGAAAAATATGGGTTGTGGCCATAATCGTTAAACCAACCATTAAAACCAGCGAATTTATCATTCTCAAAATTTTGATAGTGAGTTAGCGGAATTTGAGCTGGAGTGTTAAAAATCAAAGCCATTAAACCATCGTTACCGCCTGATCCATTATTAGTATGATATGTGCTCATAGCTTCCTCATCAAAAACATTATAGTTGGTTTCGATAAAGTTGGTATTAAACTGCACCCTGAACTTCCCATATTCTTTTGAAGTATTCATTCTAATACCTGTCCTCCTGTTTTTGTCCGAAGGAACAATACCTTTAATGACTGCATCCTGAACACTTATATAGAAATCTTTGGTGGCAAGAGAAAGGTCGTTTTGAATTATAATACCTGTATTAAAAAATTTCTTTCTGTCATTAGTAGCAGTGTAAGGCAGAGTTTGAACAGACCCATCTTCAAGGATTTTGCCTACTTCACGAATACTGCCATCAAAAGCAGGTCCCCATGACCAGTTTTCATACGGTGTATATACCCCATAACCACCACTGCCAAATTCAGTTTGTAATGAAGGGAAGAATGATATTCTGGAGACTTGTGTAGAATGGCCGAAAGTAACAACAGGCGCACCTGAACGGTTGCCTTTTTTTGTTGTAACTACTATTACACCATTAACAGCATCAGGACCATAGATTGCGGCGGCAGATGAACCTTTTAATATGTTAACATCTGCAATATCCGAAGGGTTAAGTGAAGACAAATAACCTAAAGGAACCGGAACACCATCCAAAAGCATCATTGGATTATTGTTACCCAACAACGAACGAATACCTCTAATATTAATTTTTACATCTTCAAATACCCCGTTGTTTAAACTGGTAATATTTAACCCGGAAACTTTTCCTTGTAAACCATTTGCTACATTAACAGCACGGGCCTTTACAAGTTCTTCATTGTTCACTTTTGTAGCGGCATATCCCAAATCTTTTTTCTGGCGTCCAATACCAAGAGCTGTAACAACCACCTCTGACCCAACTGTGACAACGCTTTTAACAGAAATATTTACAACGCTTTGGGTGCCGACAGGAACTTCTTTCGTATCTAATCCTGCACCAGAAACAACCAGCACATCCCCTGTTTTAGCTAACAGGCGGAACTGTCCGTTGTTATCAGCAGCAACCCCGGTGGTTGTGCCTTTGATTTTTATTGATGCGCCAGGTACCGGAGCACCACTTTCATCGGTCACTGTACCGGTAATCGTCCGGTTCTGACCAAATGCCATTCCTGCAAACAGCAATAGCATTGTAAACAGAGTAGCAATTTTTCTCATGTTAACGTTAATTTTTAAAATTTAAAAGCTTTGATTATCAGCGAAAACCGTCAAATCTCATAGGTATAATTATACATGAAGACACGGGTGCCTGCATATACGCTGCCGCAAGGTAAAAAAAAAATTAACATTTAGTTCTATCTTCTTGATTTTTTTCTGGTTACAAAAACCCTATAATATATACCTGATTTGCACCCTAAAGTCTGTTTTGTGACTAAAAGGGATTTCATCTAATCCAGAACCCGTCTTTTTTATTGAATTATAGTCTATCCTTGCCATCCTCAACCATATTGACATTTTATCCGATATGTCATACCCGAGATTCAGATAATA
>CALLZY010000034.1 GCA_937858715.1 uncultured Chitinophagaceae bacterium
GGGTAAATGCTGCCAAAAAAGTGGGGGTAATTTTTTTCTTTCCTTACTTTTTTTCTTGGACAAAAAAAGTAACCTGCCTGTCGGCAGGCAGGCAAAAAAGTCAAGGACAAACGAATGCTCCGCCGTTTGTCCGGCCAACGCACTTGAGAGTCTGTAACTGTGGGAGTCTTTTGTGTTGGTAAGGGGATGGTGTAAGACTCTGCTGCTTGTTTGGCGGAACAACGAAAGGCGCTGTGCCCCGCCTTGAATCTTTTTCTTTATTTACTTTTTGGCATTGCCACAAAAAGTAACAAAAAGGTCTAGGCAAACCCGAACGGCTCCGCCCGTTTTGCCGGCCAACGCACTGGGAAGTTTGTAATTGTATGGTTGTTCATTGTTGGCGAGGGGATTGTTTGAGACTCTGCTGCCTGTTTGGCGGGGCAACGGGAGGCGCTGTGTCCCGCCTTGCAAGTCTTTATTTTTTATAGCGGTTTACAGTACGGCGGAATCCGCCGGGAGGCGGACACAGCATGGCGCTGGGAGGGGTGAAAGGTTGTAGTTTCTTTTGCAGAAGAATAAGCATAAACGAAGATTTCATATCGGAAAGCAGAGAATATGAGTTGTTGATTTATCTTTATATGAAGGAAACGAGTTCTACTTCCTTTAACAGAGGGCTTTTGCGAACAGCCAGGATTGTTGATTTTTTTTGGGAAAAGGCATATCGTATTTGAACTCCCGATACTGCCGATGTTAATCAGGAGTAAAATTTTAAAAACAGAAGAAACATATTTATTAGCACTACAAAATGAATATATGAAAACAGCTTTTTTTCTTGTTTACAGCCTGTTTACAGGTCTGTTTGTTTATGCCCAGGGCAATAGTGAGTATCCTATTATTATTGATAGTACTATTTCAGAAAGGAACCCTAAGAAAATGATCAGGATAGAGTACAATTCACCTTTGAATGATAGAATCAGGAAGATGAAGGGTACAACAAGTATTTGTTGTTTTATGGATTCTACAAAGTCGCATGTTTTTAAGGTTATTCAAAAATGGGTATTTGACAATAGTTCTGAATATATTTTATTTCATTTTGTTGACAACCATGTTGTAAAAACAGAAAGCTGGGTTGTAAAAAAGAAGAAAATATTTGACTTTGCTGTTAGCTATTATAAGGGAGGAGAAATTGTATTTCCAGGCGAAAAAAATGAGAATGGAACAAGGCGGGAATCCTATGCTTATTTAGCGGATATGTATATAAAGATTTTTTTACTAGAATAAACAGCTTCTTTTCTTTAGAGTTATTATAGGAAAATTGTCTTCTTGATGAGTATAGAAAGTGGCAGAGCCTGCCTTGAATGTTTTTATTGAAATTGATTAAACCGTTTTATATGAGAATGTTCTTTTTTTTGCCTGCAATTATTATTGTATTCTGTTCCTGCTCTTCTAGAGTCAGAATAAAAAAGGAGTTGTTTGATAAAGTTGATATAGGAATGACGAGAGATGAAGTGAAAGCTATTTTGGGTGAGCCATATGACAAAAGAGTATCGGTTGCTGGAGATAGCGCATTCAAATTTGTTAGAGAAAAGGGGCTATTTGTATTAAAATTTGCAGATGTATACTTCGATCAATCAGGAAGAGTTAATTTTTTGTCTTATGAAATTTCAGATTATTAAATGATAAAACCGAATGAAAAAATTAGTAATAATAATATTCTTTTGCTTCCTTAATAATTATTATCCTCTTTTTGGTCAAGCAGGTAAAACTCCGCTTATTATTAATGAAATGGTAAGAGCATCGCATGCGGACGACTGTTTGATGATAAAAAGGAACTATAATTGTCCAATAAGTAAGAACAATGAATACATTGGGTATTTAAATATCGACTATTTTACAGACTCCTTAAGAAAAACCCTTTACAGGGTTGAAAGAGTTGATTCAATGTCGAAAAGAGATTTATGCAATTATTATGTTCTGAATTATGCAAACAATTGTTTGGTTTCATCGGAGGCTTGGTCTGTCAGAAAAGGTAAAGTATTATTTCATGAGGTTAGTTATTATCTGAATGGAGAAATGGTATTTCCAGAAAGAGGGACAAAGAAAAATAAGAAAAGGGAAAATCTTATTCTAATGTCAAATGAATATCTGGATGTATTGATAGGGGATCAGTACCCGGAAAGAAGGTGTAACAGAACTGAAAAAAACTGATAAATCTATTCCTTCAGAGTGTCAGATCAATACAATCTTCTTAGGCGTAGTTTCGGCAAAGGATTTATGAGTAAGTTGCCTGACTCGCCGTAAATTGTAAGAAGAGGTAAATTAGCATATGCCTGTTAAGCGTTAATCAGTGAGCCGGACAAATGGGGATATGCTGCAAAAGCTGAACTACATACATGATAATCCCTGCAAGGGCAAGTGGAACCTTGCGGCCGCCACGGTGGATTATGAGCATAGTTCAGCCAAATTTTATATAGTGGTGCACATGCATCCTATCGGGTATTAAACTATTGTGAGCTGGCAGATATCGATTTGACGAAGCCGATAGAAAAGGACGCCGAGTCCGCTACGCACAAGGCTGGTCAGTGAGACTCGGCTGGGAAGAAGATAGTAAAATTTTAAAAACATTAGAAACAAGAGAAAATCTTGGACTCCCTGAAATAGATATTTTGGGATTCCTATACCTAAAAACTAATAAAACTATTATGAGGTTTTTTGATATTTTATATTATAGATATTTTTTGGTTTATTCTAAAAAATGGATAATGGAATCTACATCTCCCCATCTAAACACTATTTTTTTATTAAGCGTACTTGAATCTTTAATAATTAATATGGGAATTGAATACTATTTAACAACAGTTAAATGTAGGAGTTTTGATTTCAGGGTAATGATTTTTATTTGGTTAATAGTTACGTTTATTAATTACATCGTTTATGGAAAGATGGGCAGGGGGGAAAGGGTTGTTTTGAGGAAGCCAAAACTGTTTGATAGCGAAGTAGCTTCAACTTGGCTTTCAATACTCTTTTTTATTTTTTCAGTCTCATTGGTTTTTTGGATGCCTGTATATACTAAGAAAATCTTAGAACATTGTAATTGAGAATATTATTATAAAAGTAATTAGGAATAAGAAGTCGGGTACTTCCCCCTCCAGCCAGTTATTCTTATTCTCTGCGGAGTGTCAGGTCAATACAATTTTCTTAGGCGTAGTCTCGGCAAAGGATTTATGAGTTAGCTGCCGGACTCGCCGTTAAATTGAACATGTAAATTAGCTTATGCCTGTTAAGCGTTTAATCAGTGGCCGGACAAATGAGGATATGCTACAAAAAGCCGATTTTCAATCTTAATTGTTTTTACTAACTAAACTCTCCTTCTAAAAATTTTATACTAGACAGTAGGCTTCCTGCCTATCAGGAAGATATTCCATCAATGCAGTAAAACCTGACATTGAATGCGGTACGCATCAAATCTAACTTTCTGCTCTGAAAATGAAGCTGAAGGAGTGTGCCAGACCAACAGGACGATTGTGTTCATTTCCAGGAAGATAGCCGTATGCTTTTGTACCTGTCCTTTCCTGCCAACTGCCACAATTTCTCCGCCGGTTGTAAGAGGTCGTCAGCTGATTACCATCTTGAAAGCAAGTCATATGTTTGTTAAACGCTATTTTGAAGATATAGAGATCAATGAAGTTCGCCGGTCGGATAAAAGGGTGATAGCTGCTGCAGATATTGACCTGCATGCCAAAGAATCAGGCGATTATTTTCCCCATCACATGGATGAAGAATGGTGCAAAACGCAGCCTTTTAAAAAAAGGATGGCGCATGGCACATTGATTATTACAGTGGCTGTGGGGCTGACGGCGGACGTTATTAACGAGGTGAGCATGACGTACGGGTATGATAAAATCCGTTTTGTGCGGCCGGTGTTTATTGACGATGCCATTTATGTGGTGGCAACAATAAAGGATAAGAAAGACCATAAAAAACCGGGTTTTGGAATTGTGACAGAACTGGTGGAATGTTTTAACCAGAACGATGAACTGGTGATGGTATGCGAACACCTGCTGCTGGTAAATAAAAAAGAAAACTGAAATGACTGCGGTACTACGGGGCATAACATGGGGACATAGCAGGGGCATCACCCCACTGCTGGCCGCATCGCAGCGATATGAAGAGCTGCATCCCGGAGTGCAGATACAGTGGAAGAAAAGAACACTGCAGGAGTTTGCTGATTTCCCGATTGAAAAACTTACTGCTGATTATGACCTGCTGATTATTGACCATCCGTGGGTGGGCACTGCTGCCGCTACGGGTTGTGTGCTTCCGTTAGAAAAATATTTAGACAAAGAATACTTAGACAATCAACTGGCCAACTCGGTTGGTGGTTCGCATGAAAGCTATAACTATGAGGGCAGCCAGTGGGCACTTGCCATTGATGCGGCTACGCCGGCTGCCAGCTATCGGGCAGACTTGCTGGAAAAGAATGGTGTGACTGTTCCGCAAACATGGGAAGAAGTGATTGCACTGGCGCAGAAAGGGAAAGTGGCCGTGCCGGCCATTCCTATTGACCTGCTGATGAACTTTTACAGTTTTTGTATTTCCTGCGGAACAGTTCCGTTTGCCAATAAAGATGAGGTGGTGGATGCCGAAACCGGTATGGCGGCGATACGTACTATGCAGCAGTTGTATTCGCTAGTTGATAAAAAGATGTTTGACTGCAATCCCATTGCCGTGGCCGAACTGATGAGCAGTACGGATGATTACTGGTATTGTCCCTTTGCCTATGGCTATAGTAATTATTCGAGAGCCGGTTTTGCAAAGAACCTGCTTCATTATTCTGATGTTGTTTCCGTAAACGGTAATAAGCTGCGTACAACGATTGGAGGTACAGGGCTGGCGGTATCAGCTTCATCAACATTGAAAAATATTGCTGCAGACTTTGCCGCCTGGGTGGTGAGTGAAGAAATACAAAAGACCATCTATGTGCAGCATGGAGGACAGCCGGGGCATTTGCAGGCATGGCTTTCGCCGGAGGCAAACAGTATTGCCAATGGATTTTTCAGCAATGTGCTGCCGGTGATGCAGAACGGGTATATCCGTCCGAGGTATCATGGCTACCTGTATTTCCAGGACCATGCCGGGCTGCCGTTGCAACAATGCCTGATGGGAAAAGCGGAACCAGAAGAAGTGCTGAAAGCGATGAATGTTATTTATAAAAAGAGTTTTGAACTGAATGATATAACTGTTGCGGTATGATAAACCTGCCATTGAAAGGAATTAAAGTGCTTGAGTTCAGCCAGTATCTCAGTGGGCCATCGGCTGCGCTGCGACTGGCCGACCTGGGAGCTGCTGTTATAAAAGTGGAGCGGCCGGGAACAGGTGAAGCCGGCAGAAAGCTGGCGATTAAAAACCTGTGGGCCGGGGATGGGAACTCTTTACTTTTTCATACTATCAACAGAAATAAGGAAAGCCTTACGGCTGATCTAAAAAATGCTGATGACAAGAAAAGGATAGAAGCCCTGCTGGCAGATACGGATGTGCTGATTCATAATTTCAGGCCGGGTGTGATGGAGAAAAACGGGTTGGGATATGAGGATGTGAAGAAGATTAACAGGCGGATTGTTTATGGTGAAATCAGCGGGTATGGGAAAGAGGGTCCCTGGAAACATAAACCCGGGCAGGATTTGCTGTTGCAATCTGTCACCGGTATTCCATATACAACAGGCAATGGCGATAATGGGCCGGTGCCATTTGGTATTTCTGTCGGCGATATTTTCGCCGGTCAGCATTTGGTACAGGGCATACTGGCCGCACTGATAAGAAGGCAGAAGACGGGTGAAGGGGCGTTGATACAAACCAGCCTGATGGAATCACTGCTCGATTTTCAGTTTGAATTGCTCACCACTTATTATGCCACCGGTAAACAACCGCAGCGCAGCTATACCAACAACGGGCATGCTTTATTAGGAGCGCCTTACGGATTGTATAAAACAAAGAATGGGTTTATTGCATTGGCGATGATGGATATTTACCAGTTGGCAGATGCTATCGGTTGCGAGGCCATTAAGCAATTTGGGAAGGATGAAGGCTTTAGTAAAAGGGATGAGATAAAGAAAATACTGGGTGACTTTTTCCTGCAGCATAATTCAGAAGTATGGATTGACTATCTGCATGAGCATGGCCTGTGGGCAATGGAAGTGCTGGACTGGGAAAAAATGATGCAGCAGCAGGCGTATAAGGTGCTTGAAATGGAACAGGAGATTGAAACGAACGGGAAGCGCATTATCACTACCCGCTGCCCGATACGGATAAACGGAGAAATAATTACTAACAGCAAACCGGCCCCGGCATTAGGAGCAAATAATTTATAAGGGAATGAAATTATTGCAGGACATATTGGTGATTGACTTCAGCCAGTTTCTCAGCGGGCCATCGGCATCGTTGCGGCTGGCCGACATGGGTGCGGAAGTGATAAAGGTGGAGAAACCGGAGACGGGTGACATCTGCCGTCAGTTATATGTGAGTGATGTGGTGATGGATGGAGAGTCCACTATCTTCCATGCCATTAACAGGAACAAAGAAAGTTATGCGGCTGATTTAAAGAATGCTGATGATGCAGTAAGGATAAGGGCTTTGATTGAAAAGGCGGATGTGGTGATGCATAATTTCAGGCCGGGTGTGATGGAAAGGCTGGGCTTTGATTATGAATCGGTGAAGAAGATTAATCCGTCAATTATCTATGCAGAGATAAGCGGTTATGGTACGGAAGGCGAGTGGAAGGATTTACCCGGACAGGATTTGCTATTACAAGCGGCCAGCGGATTGACATGGCTAAGCAATAACAATGAAGAGAATCCCACACCGATGGGTGTGGCTGTGGTGGATATTCTTGCTGGTACGCATCTGACCCAGGGCATACTGGCGGCTTTGTTTCAAAAAGGGAAAACCGGTGAAGGTGCTTTGATACAGGTGAGTATGTTTGAGAGCATTCTCGATTTCCAGTTTGAAGTACTCACCTGTTATTATAATGACGGCGGTCAGTTGCCAGACAGAAGTGCCATTAATAATGCACATGCTTATGTGGCCGCTCCTTATGGATTATATAAAACTGCATCTGCTTATATTGCCCTTGCGATGACGGATATTGTAAAACTGGGCCAATTGCTGGGGTGTGATGCACTAAAGGAATACATTAATCCAGACGACTGGTTTGATAAACGGGATGAGATAAAGCAGGTACTGGTGTTACATTTGCTTACCAATACGGCAGAACACTGGCTGGGTATTTTGGAAGAAGCGGATATTTGGTGTGCCCCTGTTTACGACTATGATTCGCTGATTAAGCAGGAAGGCTACAAAGTGCTGAATATGGAAATAACCACGAAAACCAGTAAGGGGCTTATGGTGAAAACCACCCGTTGCCCAATAAAGGTTGATGGTAACATACTTGTAAGTACGGCAGGTGCTCCCTATTTAGGCGAACACAATAAGGTGATAGAAGAAAAGTATGGTTTAAGCAAAACACTGCAGCCTGCAGTGAAACCAAAATAAGCTATGCAGCGGATTATTGACACACATATTCATATCTGGGACTTCAGCCGTGCAGATTATCCCTGGCTGAAAGGCGACACATCCATATTGAACCGCACTTATTCGATTAGTGAGATTGAAGAAGAACGAAAGATTGCAGGTGTGACGGATGGAGTAATGGTGCAGGCCAGTTGCAACCTGGATGATACAAGGCTGATGCTGGAAGTGGCCAGCCAGAACGAATGGCTGCATGGTGTGGTATGCTGGCTGCCGTTGATGAATACAAAGGAAACAGAGCGGTTGCTGCAGGAAGAGTTTTTGCCCAATCCTTATTTTGTAGGTATGCGGCACTTAATACATGATGAGCCGGATACTGAATGGTTGTTGCAGCCTGCTGTTATCGAAAGTTTGAAATTACTGGCGAAGAACAATAAGCCTTATGATATTGTGGGTGTGAAGCCTGAGCATATTGAAACAGTGTTAAAAGTTGCGGAACTGGTGCCTGAATTACGAATGGTTTTCGACCATTTGAATACGCCGCCGATTCCGGCAAAAGAAAAATACGGCAGGTGGGGAGAACTGATGAAGGTGGCGGCACAGCACAAAAACTTTCATGCCAAGATATCCGGGCTGGGTACGGCCAGCGGTAGTTTTGAAGACCGCACCACAGAAGATATAAAGCCGTATGTGGCATTTGTGCTGGAGCATTTTGGAGCGGAACGTTGTTTTTGCGGAGGCGACTGGCCGGTATCGGTATTGGCAAATACTTACTCAAATACCTGGAGGAATACAAAGACAATCTTAGCCTCATTGCTTGGCGAAACAGAACTGAAGAAAGTGTACTTTACCAATGCCAATCGTTTTTATAATTTAGGGTTGTAATTATTACTCCCTTTTTTGATTAACAGAATTAAGAAGTTTGGAAAAAACTGAAAATACAGGCAACGGGCAATCTCTTTCTGCAAGTAAGGTGGAGAAGATTCCCATTTTCGTCGTCGGTGCCGGTGGCATCGTCAATGATGCACATTTGCCGGCCTACCGGATAGCCGGGTTTAACGTACAGGGCATTTTTGATATTCATCCGGAGAAAGCAAAAGCCACGGCTGAAAAATTCTCAATACCAAAAGTCTTCACTTCTTTTCAGGATATGCTGCATGCGGCAACTGCAGACACTGTGTTTGATGTTGCTGTGCCGGGTACTGAAATTGTTCCGGTGCTGGAGCAACTTCCTGATAATGCGGCAGTGCTTATTCAAAAGCCAATGGGTGAAACCCTGGCAGAAGCGAAACAAATACTGGAGCTGTGCAGGAAAAAGAATTTGAAGGCAGCTATGAATTTTCAGTTGCGCTATGCACCATATATCCTGGAAACAAAAAAGCTGATACAGGAAGGGCTGATCGGAGAAATAAACGATGTTGAAATAAATGTAAACGTTTACACTCCCTGGCATTTATGGGATTTTCTGTTTACCGCACCAAGACTTGAAATCTTATATCACAGCATTCATTATATGGACCTGGTAAGAAACCTGCTGGGCAATCCCAGATCGGTGTATGCCAAAACAACAAAGCACCCTTCCATGCCGCAACTGGCATCGGTGAGGAGTAATATTATTATGGACTATGGTGATATGGTGGCGGCCAGCATTCATACCAATCACTGTCATAATTATGGCAGGCCTGAGCAGCAGTCCTATATTAAAATTGAAGGCAGCAAGGGAGCTGTCAAGATAAGTTTTGGGGCACTGATAGATTATCCCCGTGGTGCTGCGGACAGTTGTGAATATGTTTTGTTGCAGGAAGGCAAGGAACCGGAATGGAAAGAGATGAAAGTGGAAGGCAGCTGGTTCCCCCATGCTTTTATTGGCAGTATGGAGCAGGTATTGCTGGCAGCATCAGGTATAATTGATAAACCGGATAACTCGGTAGAAGATTGTATTTACACCATGGCATGTGTGGAAGCGGCTTATGCGAGCAGTGAGCAGGGCGGGGTTTCAATTACACAGTATTAATAGTGGGACCAGCTTCAGTATTTCATAGCATCTTCGTTGCGTCGCACACTTCAACTGAAGAATATAAATGGACAGGATAGCTTTAATAGTATTTCTTTTTTTTGGATTTACCACTACCGCACAAACAGGCTGGGGTGACAGAATCAGGACACCCCGTGAAAAGTTTGCAGTACAAAAAATCTGGGAGGCTGAGAATGCACTAAATCTTAAAAGAACCAGCCATGTTATTTCTTTTGGTTACAATGAAGGCCCCAAAGAAGGCTTTACCATTACAACATCTGATAATAAAACGAGGATAGTGGGCAGCGATGAAACAGGGCTTCTCTACGGATGCCTTGAATTTGCGGCGCAACTCAAAAAGTTTAAAGGCTACCCCAAGAAACTTAACATCACTGATGCCCCTGAAATGGTACTCCGTGGACAGTGCATAGGCCTGCAGAAATCTACTTACCTGCCAGGCAGAAATGTGTATGAGTATCCTTACACTCCCGAAACTTTCCCATGGTTCTACAATAAAAAATTATGGCTGCAGGTGCTGGATTCGATGGTTGACAACCGGATGAATTCTTTGTACCTCTGGAACGGCCATCCTTTTGCATCACTGGTAAAACTAAAAGATTATCCCTATGCCGTAGAGGTGGATGATGCCACTTTTAAAAAGAATGAAGAGATGTATCGCTTCATTACTACTGAAGCAGATAAGCGGGGTATCTGGGTGATACAGATGTTTTATAACATCATCGTTTCAAAACCTTTTGCAGAGTATCATAAAATAAAGACACAGGAACGGGAACGGCCGATTATTCCTGTCATTGCAGATTATACAAGAAAGAGTATTGCAGCGTTTGTTGAAAAATATCCCAACGTAGGACTGATGGTTTGCCTGGGCGAAGCGATGGAAGGCGTAGGTAATGACGATATAGAATGGTTTACCAAAACGATTATTCCCGGTGTACAGGATGGGTTGAAAGCATTAGGGAAAACGGAGGAGCCACCGATTGTTTTGCGGGCACATGACACCGATGCGCCAGCTGTAATGAAGGCTGCACTGCCTTTGTATAAAAACTTATATACTGAAGCAAAGTTTAACGGCGAAGCACTTACTTATGCCAGACCAAGAGGAGAGTGGGCAAAACTGCACCAGACATTAAGCAAACTGGGCAGTGTGCAAATAGAAAATGTACACATACTGGCCAATTTAGAACCCTTCCGCTACGGCTCCCCCGATTTTATCCAGCAGAGTGTAATTGGCATGCATGAAGTGATGGGTGGGAATGGCCTGCATTTATATCCGCAGGCAAGTTATTGGGACTGGCCTTACAGCGCTGACAGTATTAAAGGGGGCAAACGGTTATTACAAATTGAACGGGACTGGATTTGGTACAAAGCATGGAGCCGCTATGCATGGAAAGCCAAGCGAAACAGGGAGGATGAAATTAATTACTGGGGTAAGCTGCTGGCTGATAAGTATGGATGTTCTTTAGAGGATGGCCGCTGGATATTGAAAGCTTATGAAGAAACAGGTGAGATTGCACCTAAACTTCTGCGTCGTTTTGGAATTACAGATGGTAATCGCCAAACGCTTACTTTAGGAATGCTGATGACGCAGCTTATCAATCCATACAGGTATGGCTTGTTTACATTATTGTATGATGCGGAAGCTCCGGAAGGAGAAATGCTGCTGGCTTATGCAGATAAACAGGCAAAGGGAATCAATCCTGCTGGAGAAACGCCGCTAACGGTTATTATGGATGTAAGGCGACATGCAGACATTGCAAGGGAAGTCATCTATGCTGTAAAGCCAACGAAAAACAAAAAGGAATTTGAAAGATTGAAAAGCGATATACTCAGTTATCATGCAATGTCATGGTTTTATTCTCAAAAAGCAGAAGCTGCATTAATGACGTTGCACTATAAATACAGCAATGATATAAAAGACCTAGAAAGTGCAGCAGCGAAGCTCAATGAATCCGTAATAAGCTATGCCCGGCTGACAAAGCTAACCAACGAAACCTATTTATATGCCAACAGCATGCAAACCTCACAGCGCAAAATACCGATGAGAGGGGTTGATGGCACTTATAAGCACTGGAAAGAAATGATGCCGGTTTTTGAAAAGGAGCTAAATATATTTAAGCACAAAATTGATTCGCTGAAAAACAATGCCGGTAAAATTGCAGTGGCGGTTAAGCCATTTAATAATGCAGCAGTGCAAACTGCAATAAATAGTATCAGTTTAGAAAATGGAGTTACCCTGTTTTCAGATACTTCGCTTGTCATTAAGAATATTGCAGGTGAGTTAAAAGGGTTAAAAGCGGCAGTCCTTTCTTTCAGGCAGATGCAAAAAGATGCAACTGGAATTTCTTTCACTGCTGAAAAGCCGATAAAAGTTTTGGTTGGATTCTTTAAAACACAGCGGGGTGCCTTTACCACAGACACTATTTTCTTAAAAGCACCCGAACTAGAGACCAATGCCAGTGCAGATGACTATGGCCAGGCCGAAATAAAAATTTCTAACGCTATAGCCATTGAAGGCATGCCGCCGGTAAATGTGCATGTATATAATTTTAAAGCTGGTCAGCATACTTTGAAATTGGAAAAAGGAGTGTATTTGATTTTGGGTTTTGTGGATGGCGATACAGTTATTCCGGTGTATGACGCCGGGCTGATGAGTGATTTGAGGAATAAGAGTATAGATTGGTTATTCGAATAGGTTCTCACAGATTGCACAGATAATCTGTGCAAGTCCGTGTCACAATTGTTGAGCAGCGAACAGGAAGATGAAGAGTGCGACGCAACAGAAGTTCAATAGAATTACAAACGATGACAAACAAAAAAGGATATTCTTTCATTATTGCAATGCTGTTATCAGTTACAGTTTTTGCGCAGGATGTAAAACTCTGGTACAAACAACCTGCTGTAAAATGGACTGAAGCATTGCCCATCGGTAATGGCCGCATCGGAGCGATGGTTTTTGGCGGGGTTGAGAACGACCGTATTCAGTTTAACGAGGAAACACTGTGGAGTGGCGAACCCAGAAGTTACAGCCGCCCCGGTGCGTATAAGTATTTAGACAGCATCAGGAATTTGCTGTTTGCAGGCAAACAAAAAGAAGCAGAAGCATTGGCCGAAAAGGAGTTTATGGGGTTAAAGAGTTTTGAAGCGGAAAAGGCCAGCTGGATAAATGAGGTGAGTGCTGATAAAAAATTTTCTGCAGAAAAATTTGACGACAGCCAATGGAAAACAATGACAGTGCCCAGTTGGGATGGTTGGGAAACGGTGGGCTTTGAAGCCCTGGATGGGGCAGTGTGGTTGCGTACAAGCTTTGTGCTGCCTGATGATTGGGAAGCAACAGATATGATTGCTGACTTTAACCGTATCCGGGATTGGGATTATACTTATGTAAATGGAGTACTGGTGGGCAGCCAGCAAAATGCAGAAGGAAGGAAATATGCGGTTTCAAAAGATGTTTTGCATAGAGGCAAAAATACTGTTGCTATTTTGGTGTTGAATTTTTCTAATAAAGGTGGCATATATGGTTATAAGGATACAGTAAATTATATTGGTATTTACCCGGTGAATAATGAAAAAGCTAAAATTTCATTAAACGGACAATGGAAGTATTCTGTTGTGAATGATAATCCGCCGCCAGTGGGCAATTACCAGGCAGACTACCAGCCTTTCGGTGATTTGAATTTGCAGTTTGCAAATACAGCAGGGTTTACTGATTACAGGAGAGAACTGGATATAAGCAAAGCTGTATCAACAACGTCATATTCTGTAAATGGAGTTGATTATAAAAGGGAATACTTTGTTTCTGCGGTTAACCAGGCATTGGTGGTAAACTTATCTGCCAGTAAAAAAGAAAGTATCAGTTTTAGAGCAGCTTTAAGCAGCCCGCATCGGGGCTATACTGTAACGCAATTAAACAGTAATACCGTAATACTTTCGGTGAAAGTCCGTACGGGAGTATTGCAAGGGAAAAGTTATTTGCAGGTTGTAATTAAAGGAGGAAAGCTGACAATTGATAATGAGAAGTTGATAATTGATAAAGCTGATGGAGCGACATTATATCTCGCAGCGGGAACCAATTATAAGAATTACAATGATGTGAGTGCCGATGCGTCGCAGCCTTGTATTACTGCTCTGAAATCTGTTGCAGGGAAAACATACCAGCAAATCAAAGCTGCCCACATCAAAGAGTATCAAAAATGGTTTAACACTTTCTCAATTGCGTTAGGAGATGCATCAAAGGCAAACATTCCTACGGAAGAAAGGTTGAAGGATTTTGTAACTGGTGCCGACCCATCTTTCGCTGCTCTCTATACACAATATGGAAGATACTTGCTCATCTCTTCTTCAAGACCGGGCACAAGACCGGCAAATCTTCAGGGTATCTGGAACGATTTAACGAATCCGCCCTGGGGCAGCAAGTACACCACCAACATTAATGCAGAGATGAATTACTGGCCTGCAGAGTTACTGAACCTGTCGCCCATGCATGAACCGTTGTTCAAAATGATTGAAGAGCTGTCTGTAACCGGTAAGCAAACGGCCAAAGAACATTACAATGCTCCGGGCTGGGTGCTGCATCACAACACCGATTTGTGGCGGGGTACTGCGCCCATCAACGCTGCCAATCATGGTATATGGGTTACTGGTGGTGCATGGTTGACACAACATTTGTGGGAACACTATTTGTTTACGCAGGATAAAATTTTTCTGAAGAATAAAGCATACCCGTTAATGAAAGAAGCGGCCTTGTTCTTCAATAATTTTTTAATTAAAGACCCTGCAACAGGTTATTTAATCAGCACACCTTCTAACTCGCCGGAGCAAGGTGGCCTGGTGTCTGGCCCTGCAATGGATCATCAGATTATCCGCAGTTTGTTCAGTAATGTGATAGAAGCAGAAAAAATTTTGCATATTCATTCTGAATTAAGCGAGGCATTACAACAAAAAATAAAACTGATTGCCCCAAACAAAATCGGCAGACATGGTCAGTTGCAGGAATGGATGGAGGATGTTGACAGGCCTGACAACAAGCACCGCCACATCTCACATTTGTGGGGTATGTATCCAGGCAATGAAATTAATTATGATGCCACGCCGGAGCTGATGCAGGCTGCAAAGCAGTCGTTGCTTTTCCGTGGTGATGAAGCTACTGGCTGGAGCCTTGGCTGGAAAATAAATTGCTGGGCAAGGTTTAAAGATGCAGAACATGCACTTACCATGGTAAAAATGTTATTGAGTCCAGTGAAAGGTGGAGCCGGCAGTTATCCTAATCTGTTTGATGCGCATCCGCCGTTTCAGATTGATGGCAACTTTGGCGGTGCTGCGGGCATCGGAGAAATGATTATTCAAAGTCATACACAGTATATAGATATTCTGCCTGCATTGCCGGCTGCATTTGCCAATGGAGAAGTAAAAGGTTTATGTGCAAGAGGCGGATTTGTGATGGATATGAAGTGGAGTGAGGGAAAATTGGAGCGGCTGAAGGTTGTTTCAAAAGCAGGGATGCCATTGCAGTTGCGGTATAACGGGGTTATAAAAAAAATCAGCACAACTAAAAACGGTGTTTACCAATTGAATGCTTCACTTAATAAACTATAGTTTTTTTAGGATGACAAGCTTTGGTTTTTCATGGCATCGCCTGTTACAAGTTTATTCCGATGAAAATCGGGACATTCTTCAGCGTTCTGTCCGCTATTCAACTATCTTCTCGCAGCGTTTGCAGCGAAATCGCAGCGTTCACTGCGTGAAATCCTACCTGCTTCTCCTTGGTTTTGTGTTTTTGTGGCTCAATGTTTCAGCGCAAAGGCAAGATATCTCTTTAAACGCCAGCTGGCTCACATCTCTCAACAACAAGGAATGGAAAAATGTAAATATTCCTCATAACTGGGATGATTATTATGGATACAGAAGATTGTTGCATGGCAACCTGCACGGCGATGCCGTTTATAAAAGAATAGTTACTATCAAGCAATCGAAAAAAGGTAAACGGTTTTTTCTTTTTTTTGAAGGTGTTGGTTCTTATACCACTGTATTTTTCAATACTAAAAAAGTAGGTGAGCATAATGGTGGCCGTACAACATTTACTATTGACGTAACAGATGTAATTAAAGCCGACGGTTCAAAAAACGAATTAATGGTAAAGGCATCACATCCTGCCAATATTAAAGATCAGCCCTGGGTTTGTGGTGGCTGCAGCGAGGAAAGAGGATTTAGTGAAGGGTCACAGCCGCTGGGAATATTCCGCCCTGTACATTTAATTGTAACGAACGATGTAAGAATAGAACCATTTGGTGTGCATGCATGGGCAGATGTTAAAAGTAATGCAACTGATTTATGGATGAATACCACTTTCAAAAACTATGCATCACAAGACCGAACAGTTGAAGTTATCAGCCAATTAAAAGATGCTGATGGAAAAGTGGTGGCCAATTTCTCTGCTAAGCAATTACTGAAGGCAAAAGATTCTGTTGCGTTATTGTCAACTGCAATTAAAGTAGCTAACCCAAAATTATGGTCGGTTGAAAGCCCTTATCTCTACAAAATTGTAACTCTCATTAAAGATGAAAATATCGTCATTGATAAATTAGAAACTGACTTTGGTTTCAGAACTGTAAAATGGGATAATCCTTCCCGTCAATTCACTTTAAACGGCAAACCAGTTTTTCTAAATGGCATTGCCGAGTATGAACATTTGCTCGGACAAAGCCACGCCTTCTCCAATGAACAGATTGAAGCAAGAATAAAATGGATACAGGCCGCAGGTTTCAATGCCTTTCGTGATGGTCACCAGCCGCATAATTTGCTCTATGGAAAGCTGTTGAATGAAAAAGGTATTCTTTGGTGGACACAGTTGTCTGCACATGTTTGGTACGACACCAAAGTGTTCAGGGATAATTTTAAAACATTGCTGAAAGAGTGGGTGATTGAAAGACGCAACGACCCGTCTGTAATTCTATGGGGCTTGCAAAATGAAAGTAAGCTGCCTAAAGATTTTGCTGAGGAGTGCACTGCTCTCATCCGTTCTTTAGACCCGACAGCCTCTACACAAAGGTTAGTCACCACCTGCAACGGCGGCGAAGGAACTGATTGGGATGTGCCGCAAAACTGGACAGGTACTTATGGCGGCAATCCCGATACTTATGGAAAGGATTTAAAAAGGGATATTCTGATTGGCGAATACGGGGCATGGCGAACAATTGATTTGCATGATGAAAGTGAGTTTAAGCAAGATGGACCATATAGCGAGGAAAGATTTGCATCATTAATGGAGAAAAAAATTCGTCTGTCTGAAAGTGTCAAGGACAGTGTGGCAGGCCATTTTATGTGGCTGCTTACATCGCATGATAATCCTGGAAGAATACAGGGTGGCGAAGGACTAAGAGAGTTAGACAGAATTGGCCCGGTCAATTATAAAGGCCTTTTAACACCTTGGGAAGAACCCACTGATGCATTTTATATGTATCGCAGTAATTATGCAGATAAGTACAAAGAACCAATGGTGTACATTGTTTCCCACACCTGGCCCAACCGCTGGATGACACCCGGAATAAAAAACGGCATCATTGTTTATTCCAATTGCGATGAAGTTGAGCTATTTAATGACGTTGAAAATGTTTCCCTTGGTAAACAAAAGCGTAATGGCATTGGTACACATTTCCGGTGGGACAGTGCGAATATCCGTTACAATGTATTATATGCAGTGGGTTATGTAAATGGTAAGGCAGTAGCTAAAGATGTGATTACATTGTTTCACCTTCCGAAGTCGCCGGGTTTTGATAAGCTATTTACTGCTGTAAAGAATATTACAAAGCCGCAGGTTGGCTATAATTATCTGTATCGTATTAATTGCGGTGGTCCGGAATACAAAGATGTAAATGGTAATGCGTGGCAGACCGATAAAGGGTTTGTCACCTCATGGACAAAAGATTTTCCTGAACTGCCCAAAGATTTTGCCAGCCAGCGCAGAACATTCTCTCCAATAAAAGGAACAAAGGACTGGAAACTGTTTCAAGCATTCCGTTACGGAAAAGATAAACTGCAATATGAATTTAAAGTGCCCAATGGAGAGTATTTGGTTGAATTATATTTCATTGAACCATGGCTGGGCGTTGGTGGTGGCATGAATGCCAAAGCCATGCGGTTATTTGATGTGGTCATTAATGGTAAAAAGGTGTTGGATGATTTAGACATCTGGAATGAGGCCGGAACAGATAAAGTCCTGAAAAAATCAATAAAGGCAAAAGCGGTAAATGGGAAACTGATTATTTCATTTCCTGAAAGCAAAACTGGGCAGGCAGTTATCTCTGCTATTGCTGTTGCAAGCATTAACGGTAATAAAAAAGCAGGAGAATATTATCCTTTTTTAAGGGAAGTTAAAAGTTATGGTTTTTGTAAAGAAAAAGCATGGATGGATATCGGGGATAATCAATATTACGATACCACTATTCAGTTTAATTATTTACCTCCAGAGTTGTTTGGAGCAACTTGGTTTCAATCGTCAATTTTTAAAGGATCGTTCGCTTTGCAATTTCATTCAGTCTATGATGTTGATGTGTATGTAGGAATTGACACATCATTGTACGACCCTGCAACCGGCAAAGGTTATGATACAACGGAATTACAGCCTGACTTAAAAAGACTATCGTATGAAAGAACAAATTCTAAAATAGTAACTACAGAAAATGGAGGCAGAACTTATATCATTTACAAGCTATTCTGGCCTTCTTTATCCCCATTCGATTTAAGTTTATATGATGGGTACATTGTAGCAGTGCAGCCTCATAACAACATGCCACCCGCCTACGACCTAAAACCCATCACCCAATACAAAGCCAATGTGGTAAAATTAAATGGGGGTGCTGTAAAAGATTCTGTAAATGGCCGATACTGTGCGGTGATAACAACAAATAGCCCAACAGCAATTGATTATCCTGTTCATACCGGGGTGGGAGACCGTTACTCTGTAACAATAAAATACTTCTTTAACAATCAACAAATCATAAAAGGCAAATGGCAACTAATTGATGCAGGTGGCACCATGATGCAGGAAGAGCCAGTAGTTTTTACTTTTACAAGACCCGGTAAGTGGAACCAGTTTACCATTAATACCAGCTCACAAATAAATGCCGGTAATTATACAGTGAGATTGGTAGTTGAGAGTGGCGGAGGTTTGGCGTTGAGTGGGATTGATGTGCAATAGGATAGAACACTGATGATACGGATGAAACTGATTTGCGTTTATAAAATCAGTATTAATCTGTTAATTCAGCGTCATATGCGTTCCGATTTTAAATATATATCTGAATGAAGCGGTTGCTGATTATAACAAGTTTGTTTTTCTCTATTAAAAATGTACAGGCGCAATTGCAGGTAACTAACCTGCGTTGCGAGTACAGTACCCATCCGCTTGGAGTTGAGACCGCAGCTCCTCACTTTAGCTGGCAATTGCAAAGCACACAAAAAAATGTGTTGCAAACTGCCTATAAAGTTATAGTAAGTGATGATTCGCTGCTGCTTAAAAAAGGAACTGCCAATACCTGGAACAGCAATAGAGTACAATCAGCAGCATCCATACAAATACAATACGCCGGTAAGAAATTACAGTCTG
>CALLZY010000035.1 GCA_937858715.1 uncultured Chitinophagaceae bacterium
GTGTAAGAAAAAGAACCGGTGTAAAAACAATCTTTCACACTCATAATATCGAATACCAGCGTTTCAAATCTCTTGGAAAATGGTGGTGGCCCATTCTTAAAGTATATGAGAAATGGGCATTCAAAAAGGCAGATGCCGTATTCTTTATTGCACCTGAGGAAAAGAGTTTTGCTGTTAACAAATGGAAAATTAATCCCGCAAAGTGTAAAACAGTGCCTTTCGGTGTTCCTGTAAAAGAAAACCCAGCTGACAGGGAAGAATGCAGCACTAAAGTGAGGACATTACATCAGATTTCTTCTGAAGAAAAAATATTATTATTTAACGGCCTGCTTTCTTACCAGCCCAACCTTGATGCACTGAAATATATTTTGGATCACATAAATCCTCTTCTTGAGAAGGCAGTTGATTTTCGCTACAGGATTGTAATCTGCGGCAAAGGCCTACCATCTGATATGAATGAGCTAAAGAATTATCAATCGCATAATGTGGTGTATGCAGGATTTGTGGATGATATAGAAATGTACTTTAAGGCTGCGGACATCTTCCTGAATCCTGTACAAACAGGTGGCGGTATCAAAACCAAAATGGCGGAAGCAATCGCCTATGGCACAACAGTGGTTGCAACTGAAAGCGGTGCGGCAGGCATTGAAAGAGAAGCCTGCGGAGATAAATTAAATGTCGTTCCAAACAGTGACTGGAAAAATTTTTCGGAAGCAGTAGTGAAGGCTTCTTCTGTAAGAACAGCTACACCTGCTTCTTATTATAAAACATACTATTGGGGAGAGATAGCGAAGAGTGCAGAAAATTATCTATAAATCATTTTTTTATTAAATATTATTTCTTTTATTTGTAAAAAATAACCTTATGCTCTTAAATCTCAGAAAACTTGCGTCCCTTATGCTAATTGGCGGCATCATAGTCGGATGCCAAAAGGATCCTGAAACTGTATTTAATCAAGATGCCCCATCTGTAGAAGCAGGAACAAGTCAGACTATTCAAATGCCTGCTAACAGTTTTACATTAAATGGCTCTGCCACAACTCAGAATGGAGTTATTAAAGCGTATCTGTGGAGTTTAGTATCCGGGCCAAATGTGCCTGTCATAACAAGTCCTGGCTCCAAAACAACTACTGTTACTGGGTTTATTTCAGGCAACTACCTCTTTCAGCTAATGGCTACTGACGATGCAGGCCTTACAGGTGTTGATACGACAAGTGTGCTGGTGAAACCATCACCGATACAAACACTTACATTGCAACCCGCTAATAATACTGAAGCCCATTTTGCAGTTTTAGGAGGAATATCACAAACTGATCCTGCGGCTCCTGAATTAGTGGCAGCTGCATGGACATCAGGTGGAGATTCGTATAATTTCAGGGGAGCTTTGAAGTTCGATTTAAGTTCTATACCGGCTTCTGCAACTATTTTATCAGCAAAACTTACACTGTACTCTAACCCAACTCCGTTGAATGGAGATCATGTTAACGCAAATTCCGGTTCAAATAATGCAATGTATATCCGTAGGCTATTATCCGCTTGGACACCTTCAACGATAACTTGGTATAACCAACCGCCTCAATCGTTAGTAGATCAGGTATTAATACCTCATACAACTGTATCACTACTTGACCTAACAGACATTGATGTAAAGTCAATGGTATCCGCAATGGTTTTATCAGGTAATTATGGCTTTATGCTGGGCTTACAAAATGAAACACCTTATAACTCCAGAATATTCTGTTCGAGCCGCTACGCAAATTCAGCAAAATATCCAAAACTGGTTGTAGCATACCAATAGTTAGTGAGTAGTACTAAAATCGGTTGACAAGTTTTAAATAAGTCCCGGAAGCTTCAGGAATCCGGGATTTATTTTTATAAACAGTGGGATATACTTTGCCAAAGCAGATCAGATGTTCTTTGCCACGAGAATATTTCCTTTCTTCTCTTCCCTTTGGCAATCATTTCATTTCTTAAATTTTCATTACTGGAAATTTCACTCATTGCATCAATAATTTCTTCAGTGTTATTTGGATTAACTAAAAGTGCCGCATCTCCTGTTACTTCCGGTAATGACGTAACATTTGATGAAATTATCGGTATCTCAGTTTGCATTGCTTCAATAAGCGGAATTCCAAATCCTTCAAAATAAGGTAAATAAGTTAAAGCCAAGGCCGCTCCATAAATATTCCTTAGATCGTCATCTGCAAGCCTTCCTGTAAACAAGACATCTTTTCTGTAAGTCATTGACTCCAGAAATGCGTGTGTTTCTTCTGTTTTATACATCCCACCTCCCACAACAACAAGTTTAATATCACTCTGCGATAAATTCTTGAATAAATCATACGCCTTCAAAAGGCCAATAACATTCTTTCGAGGGCTAAGTGTCCCAACGAAAAGAAAAAAAGGTTTACTGTCAGTGAATTTTTCCCTGACCTGATATTTTTCTTCTTCACTTAAAGGCCGTAAGAATGAATTTATGCCACAGTAGACAACGTCTATTTTATCGGGAGAAATCCCAAAGCTTTTCACAATATCAATTTTGCTGTACTCAGATACAGTAGCTATGCGAGTTGCTTTCTTAGCAAACTGTGGGAAGAAACTTCGGTAGTATTTTCTGTTAGTCCATTTCAGATGTTCAGGATAATGCATGAAGTTCAAATCATGTATAACTCCATGTTGTTTCCCATTCCAACCAAGGCAAAGCATACCATCGGGGGAATAATACAAGTCTGGATTTAAATATCTCAATTTTCTCTTAACAAAAACTTCAGACCATAAAATATTTAACATCGCATGTTTAGCAGGAGGAAACAAATTGTGCCCAATAACATTCTCACCAAACAGGAATTCACTTTCAATCCCAGAATCAAAAAGAAAATGAAACTCGACCTGCGGGTTTTTTTCAACAATAAGTTTAAGAGTATTGAATGCAAACCACCCAATACCATCTAACCTGTCCTTTCTTAGCAATCTTGTATTTACGACAATTCTCATTGCATTCTCTTTTTTATCCTATTCCTTAAATATGAAAAGAGCATTGCGACCTTTGAAAAAGCACCAATATTCAGTAAGAAAAATGGAAGAAGTTTTTGCTGCTTAACCATGACAAGTAACAAATCAGGTTCATCACCAATATTGTAATAAGTCCTCAATATTCCAATGTCCCTCACTTTTAAATTTCTGATAAATCTCCAAAAATAGTCATAAGCAAAAATATTTTTGAGGGCTTTTGTTCCAATTCTCTTGAGCAAGTAAATATTCTCAGGTATTTCGATATCTGGTTTCCTGAAAACTAGCGAAGTAATCTGTTCTTTACTTATACCAATATTAATTAGTGATCCATCGATTAAAAAAAAATTTCCTGAAGTTCCTAAAACTCTGATATAATACTCAAGATCAACTACCCACTTCAGCTTTTCATCATACTTTCCTACAATATCTTTCCTTATAAGAGTAGTGCTTGGGTGTCCTATAAAGTTTCGTTTTAGTAAATTCACGGGGTTTTTTCTCAGCAAATATTTTTCATAAGCTGTAATAGTATTCACTTCAAATTTATTGTCCTCACTAACATTATTAAAACCAGAAAAAATAAACCTAATATCCGAGATCTTCGTGGCTGAAGCAAATATTCCGAGTGATCTTGAACTGACAAACCAATCATCGTCATGCATAATTTTAATCCACTCCCCTTTCGCATAACTAATTCCTTTATTCCAATTGGCAGGACTACCGAGAGCAGGGTAGTTTTTATAGTAAATTAATGAAAAACTGGCTTCATAAGTATTGCAAAGCAACTCCACATCTTTCCCTGGGCTATCATCTGTAACAATCACTTCAAAATCCCGGAAATCCTGAATAGCAATACTATCAAACAGCCGTTTAAGAAATTTAATGTTCTTGTAGGCAGGTATACAAATAGAGATGGTTGGAAATTCATTCATACTTTCCTTATGAAGTTGTGTAATTTTTCTAACCGAAGAAATCTATAAAGAAAAAACTTAACAATTGAGTAATAATAATAAGGGTTTATAATTAAATTTTGGTCCAAAATCCAGCTAAATCTATTTCGCAACTTTATTTTCTGCGATTTTAAAATATCAAGCCACACTTTCTTTATTCTTTTTTCAACATTGGAAGGTATTTTCTTTGAAACAGATTTTGGAAGAATATTAGAAACCCTCTTATGATATTCAAATGCTGTCTTTAACCACTTGTCACCAAAATCTCCGCCTTTTGTTATATGAACAACATCAACTTCATAGAAAACAATTACCTTAGAAATCAAAAATGCCTTTATACTGAAATCAATATCATAGAAATGAAATCCAGCTAAATTTTTTTCATCAAACCTATTTTTCTCCCATAAACTCGTTCGACAACAAATAAAAACACCATCAATACACACAACATCTTCAAAGTTTTTATGATTTACAGGGCCAAAAAGTTTTTTATCTATCCCATCAATACGATGAGTAATATTGACACAATCAAAGTCTTTAATACCGGTGTACCAACCTGAGTAACACAAACTTTTATATTTACTCCCAGCCAATCCTATTACACCCACCTCCTGATTATTCTCAAAAACTGAACATATTTTTTTCCCCCAATCCTGAGTTTCAAATAATATATCTTCATGAATAAAACAGAGATAATCATAGTTAGCTTTTTTAGCCATCTTATTATAAACCTCACAAATGCCAAGTCCTTCATTAAGATTATCCCATACTAATAATTCATATTCTGTTCCAATTGTTTCAGAAATACTACTTTTGACTTGTTCTAGAAACAAATTATTAATAGAACAAATAACTATTGAGATCATAATACAAACCTAAAAAAAATATCAATACTAATATTCAAATCTGAAATATGCAGAATTCTTCTTTTATAGGTAATTTTCTATCTGGCCTAAAAAAAAAATTGCACATACTCTGCACCAACTCCTACGCAACAGTTGGCATTTCCAAAATAAAACATAAAATACTAAAGCATCTTCCCCCAGGGAAAATCAGAGGACACAAGATGCTCAACGCCTCCTTTTTTTATCAAAATCCGCAGGAATTTCTTCATGGCATTAAAGAGATTTTTATTGAAAAAATTTACAAAGTTTCACTCCCAGATAATCCTTATATCATTGATTGCGGAGCTAATATTGGGCTTAGTGTTCTTTATTTTAAAAATATTTTCCCGGATGCAGAAATTCTGGCGTTTGAACCAGATGAACGTAATTTTTCCCTTTTAGAAAAGAACATACGATCCTTCAATTTATCAAATATCGGATTAAGAAAGGAAGCAGTCTGGAACGAGGATACCTGGATAAATTTTACCGAAGAGGCCTCTATGTCAAGCAAAATTGAGATGAACGGGTCGGGTAGCAAAAAAGTTAAAGCGTCAAGGCTCAGGGACTTTTTGAACAGAAAAGTCGATTTCCTTAAAATAGATATTGAAGGTGCTGAATATACTGTATTATGTGATATTGCAGACAAGCTAAAGAATGTCGATAACATGTTTATTGAATACCACGGAAACTATGATCAGCAAATTGAGCTAACAAAACTTTTCGTAATTCTTACGGAAAACAATTTCAATTATTATATCAAAGAAGCACTGTCAGTTTATAACCATCCATTTATTCAGGAAAAAAACAATAAAATTGTCTACGATATACAATTAAACATATTTTGCCATAAAAATAAGGCCTCTGCCATTATCAAAAACCCTTAATCACCTCTAAAAACTTAGCCATCCCCCTCCTCTTCTTATCATCTAATCTGTAGCTTAGGTGTGCTGTATAGTACTGCTTTAAATCAAAAACCTGATACGGATTTTCTTCAACAATCTGGTCAATAATTTCAAGACCGGCTTCGTTCGCTTTATCAAAAAGTAAAATAAAATCTTCCGGAAGCTGGCGGATGCTTATCCATGCAGCAAATACAAATGGCAATTCGGTAAACTTTTTCCATTCAGAACCAAGGTCATATATGAAAGATGACCTCCTGCGCTGTTCCAATGCCCTGTCTCCAATTACAAGCCCTGCTGTTGTTCCGCTTATCCGATTCCTGAAATCTTCACTTTCGG
>CALLZY010000036.1 GCA_937858715.1 uncultured Chitinophagaceae bacterium
CCAGCCAGCAACTTAAAGAGTTCCTCACAGAGTTTAACAACAGGCTTCAGATAATTTTTGCCAATACACAAAGAGCTGATAGTGTATCTAAGCTGAAAAATAACGACAGCTTGTTACAGGCAATTGACCTGACATTGCAACGCAATGCTGTTGAGATTAAAAACCTGAGCAGTTCGGCGATAAAAAAAAGTAACAATGCCGCATTATCAATGTTCATCCTTGGGTACTACCAGGGGCTTGCCGGCAACCCTGCTTATATGCTGGAGCCAATGTCAAAGCAGGATGTTACTGCAGTCGTGGAAGAAACGGTAAAGAAATTTCCGGAACATAAAGGCGTTGCCGCAATACATGAATCATTGTTGGGATGGGTAGGCAAAATGGCTCCTGAATTTTCTTTGCCTGATCCAAATGGAAAAGAAATCAAACTCAGCTCTTTCCGTGGAAAATATGTGTTAGTAGATTTTTGGGCCAGCTGGTGCAAACCTTGTCGTATGGAAAATCCGTTTGTTGTGAAAGCCTATAATCGCTTTAAGGATAAAAACTTTACTGTGCTGGGTGTTTCTCTTGACAGTAACGGAAAAAAAGACGAATGGATGAAGGCAGTGATGAAAGACAGTCTTACCTGGGCTCATGTAAGTGATTTGATGTATTGGAGCAGCCCGGTAATACCTCTTTACAAAATTGAAGGCATACCTTTTAATGTGTTGGTTGACCCGGAAGGGAAAGTAATTGCCCAGGCACTCAGAGGAGAAGAACTGGAAAAGAAATTGGAGACTGTATTGAAATAACTGGAATAGCAGAAAAATAAAAAACCTCCGCATTTGCGGAGGTTTTTTATTTTATATTAAATAGCTCTTATAAAGGATTTTGAACGCATTTTGAATTGGTGTTTAATTCTGATCTGGGAATCAGGAACTCCCATTGAACATCACCAGCCGGAACCGACATTTTTACTGCTACCGCAGCATTATGATTGGCTCCGTTTCTGTCTAAAGGCAGATTCAGTCGCTTCAGGTCATAGAAACGGAAACCTTCGCCCCACAGCTCAACTCTTCTGTGAATGAGTATTTCATCTATTAACGCCTGTCCAGAATTTGTTGAAAGAACATATGATGGGTTTCTGTTTACAACAAGATTGTATAAGGCGGTTCTTGCTCCCGGATCATCACCAAGACGAGCTTTTGCTTCAGCTTCAACCAGGTACATTTCGGCAACCCTCATAATAGGAACGTCGCCTATACTGCTGCCACTGCCACCACCTGATAAAAACTTCCTGTTCATATAAGGATACCTTGTTCCGCCCGGAGGAGTTGGGAATGCAGTGTTTGTGCCTGTTGGATCCCAAAGCTGTTTTCTGACATCTGTAGCCGCAATTGCATTGTATAAAGCAGAGTTTATACACTTCGGGTCAGTACGGATATTTGTAGAATTGAAATCAGCTGACATGTAAGCAAAGAATGAATAGAAATAGGTTGTTTGGTCAGACTGTTGTCTGCTGCCCCACATCCATTCAGGATTTGTGTAATTATTGAAACCTTGCAGATATTGTGCATTGCTCATCAGACTTAAACCGGTTCTTGCCTCACTGGCATATTTTGCAGCAGTATCCCAGTTTTGCATCGTTAACGCTATTCTTGCCCTAAGACCTTTTGCGACATTCACATTGATATGTGAAACATTGGCCCTGGTTGGAGCACCATTCAGGAGTGCAATGGCATCGAGAATGTCTTTAACGATTACTTTATAAACATCAGCAACAGTCGAACGGGCAATTTTTTCTTTTGAGGGAGCCAAAACAATTGAAAGTCCAAGATTTGAGTTGTCGGTAGTCTTATCATAACGTTTGCCAAACAATTGTACCATTTGGAAGTAAGACCATGCCCTGTAAGCCAGAGCCTGTCCCTTGATTACCTTTTTATCAGCATCAGGACCAGACGCATTATCAATATTGGCAATAATCATGTTGGCATTATCAATAATGTCGTAGTAGAATTGAAAGTTGAAATATGGAGACCAGTTATTCTCAAGCCTGTGGTCTTGCCATCTGTGTGTCGTAATAAACCATCCGTTTCCGGTTGTGGGGTTTACCAAATCTTCACCCAGCATATCCATATCGATTATATTCTTGCTTTGTCCACCCTGATCCTGGCGGCTGTTGTATTGAATATACAGGGAACGATGAATACCATTCAATGCGGTCCAGGCGTTGGCTGTGGTTTTAAAAACCTCGCTTTGTGCAATCTGATCAGTTGGATTGGTATCAAGATAATCTTTTTTGCAGGAGGAAAGTGCCAGTAACACTCCTGAAGCAAAAACAATATTTAAAATTATTTTCTTCATAATTCAGTTTTTAGAAGTTAACATTAATTCCGGCAGTGATTATTCTTGAAGGAGTATAAACATTCGATGTAACTCCATCAAATCCCTGGTTCACATTCATTCCTTTTCTTTTTGAAATCAGCAGCACATTCTCGGCACTTACAAAGAAACTGCCTCCTTGTGCTTTGATTGGACTCAACAGTGAAACAGGAATTTTATATGACATAGTAATTGAACGGAAATTCAGGAAAGAGGCATCAACCAGCCACCTGTCGCTTGCAGCGTCAAATACACCGGTCTTGCTTGCATCCATTCTTGGAACATTTGTAATATCGCCTGGTTTTCTCCACCTGTTTAACGCATCGGCATGCAATGCTGTACCATAAGTACCGGCATGCATAATACCTGCGTAGGTAGCATCATATACTTTACCTCCAAGCTGATACTGCAGCAGGAAGTTAAACTCGAAGTTCTGAATAGTGAAAGTATTTTCAATACCGCCAAAGAGTTTAGGAATTGCAGAACCTGCGTAGTGATAACGGGCATTATTTATATCTGTAGTTACAGTATCACCTTTTCCTACAATGCGGCAGTTGGCAGCGTTCCATACGTTTGGTTTGTATAAAGCAGCTCCGTCAGCCGGATCAACGCCATACCACTCTCTAAGCCAGTAATCGTAACGGGAACGGCCCACAGCGAGTTTCTTCGTGCCGCTGATGATTTCCTGGTTGTCTGGAGGCATAGTCAGCAATTTGTTCTTAATTGTAGTCATGTTCAACTTCAATTCCCAGTTGAAATTTTTACCTCTGAGAACATCGCCAGACACTTCAAATTCAATACCCTTGTTGGAAACGTTTCCTATGTTAGTGGGTACAGTGAAACCACCAACTGAAAGAGGTAATTGATAATCAAAAATTAAGCCCTTACTCCTTCTGTCATAGAATTCAAGAGAACCCCTGACCCTGTTTCTGAACAGGCCAAATTCAATACCAAAATCGTAAGTGTTGGATGATTCCCATGTAAGGTTGGGGTTATCCAATTGCGAATGTAAAACTCCGGGTTCGGCGGCATTGTTATAACCTAAAGCATAAAGAGCCTGGAAAGCATAGTAGGTGTTGATGTCTTCGTTACCAACCTGGCCATATGAGGTTCTCAATTTCAGCAGGTTAATCCATTTAATGTTCCTGAACATTTTTTCTTTGTCAAGTCTCCAGCCTGCACTCATACCCCAGAAATTGTGCCACCTGTTTTCTTTAATGAATCTTGAGTTGCCATCACTGCGGATGTTAGCACTTAAATAGTATTTGTTGTCGAAACTATAGTTAATACGTCCGAAATAACTTTCAATTCTTCTCTTATCAACTCTGGAAGTAAGCGTATTGATAGTTGAGAAGTTATCAAATTCTGTATTGCCTTCTACTACCTGACCTTGTTTGAAACCATAGAAATAATCGTAAGTATAATCTACATTCTCATGACCAGCTAAAATAGTTATGTCATGGCTCTTGATTTTCTTTGTGAACTCCAATGTTTCAAACAATGTGTAAGAAGTGGTTTTTGTATTTGTTTTTGAAGCCCTTCCCGCAGGAGCACCATCGCCAACCTTATTGTTGTCGTAGGTGTTTGCGTTGTAGTCGGTAATGTCAATGGCAAAATTTGTTGAGAATTTAAGCCATGGCGTAAATGTAATTGTGCCGAATGTACGGGCACTGATTGTATTACGCTTAAATAAGCTTTGGTTCAACAGTGTTTCGGCAATGATGTGGCGTCCGCTGGATGCACCCGCCGGCCTGTTAGAGATGCCATATGTAGTGGCAAGATTTCCATAGTCATAAGCCAGATTACCTAATGCATCACGCAGGTAAGCTCCGGTGGTGGCATTGTGTACATACACCGGATATATGGGGCCCATATTCCTTGTAAAAAAGAATGGGTTTACATAGCCTGTGCTGCTTCCGTCACTTGCCTGGTTAGAAGTATTAACTGCTCCGGAAACATTCAGTCCTGTTTTAAACCAGCTGAGCGGCTGTGTATTCACATTAATTCTTCCTGTAAATCTTCTCCAGTCAGAACGTATAATGAATCCTTTTTCATTGGTATATCCAAATGAACTGAAGTAATCAGATTTGTCGTTGCCTCCGGAATAAGTTACCGCAACATCCTGCCTGCTTCCGGTTCTTTCCAGTTCTTTGTTCCAGTCCAGATCATCAGCCCAGAGTAATTGTGCTGCCGGATTTAATGTTCCATCTGTTCTTACGATGTCATTGTTGGCAACATTAAACGGGTTATAACCTAATTGTGCTTTGATGTTATTAGTGGCGTTCAGACTTGCTGTAGCAGGTGCCTGACCTGATCCATATTGATAAGAATTTTTTAAAGCTTCCCACATCAGTGGATAATATTCCGCAGCGTTTACCCTGTCATATTCGGGTAGCCCTCTGTTGCTGAAACCCTGAACTATTTTAAAAGAAAGCCCGGTTTTATTTTTCTTACCTTTTTTAGTGGTAATGGCAATTACACCATTGGCTGCTCTTGAACCCCACAGTGCTGTTGTGGCAGCATCTTTCAATGTGGTGATTGTTTCAATATCTTCTGTATTGATATTGGCAATGCCACCTTCATAAGCAACACCATCAACCACATACAAAGGCCCTGAACCAGCACTTACCGAGCCAAAGCCCCTGATACGGATACCAGGCGATGATCCGGGAGCACCATTTGCAGCAGTTGTTTGCACTCCAGGTCCTGTAGCTACAATTGCATTTAAGGGATTTATTAGTCCTCTTTTCCCAAAATCCTCAAATGAAGTTTGATTGGCAGAACCAGTGAAATCAGTTTTTTTCACTGTTCCATATGCTACAACCACAACCTCATCCAGCCTTTTATCAACGGCTTTAAGTTGTACAGAGTAGCTTGCTGAGGAGGTAATCTTTACTTCTGCTGTTTCCATTCCCACAGAGGTGAAAACAAGTTCAGTTGCATTTGCGGGAAGAGAAATAACAAAAGTTCCATCCTCGTTGGTTAGGGTACCAAAAGTTGTTCCTTTAGCCTGTACGGATACCTTCGGTAGTCCAACTCCTTTTTCATCGGTCACCTTGCCTGTAATAGTTCGTTGTGCCATTGCCTGAGCAGCAAAAAACACAACACTAAATAGCAGTAAAAACAGTTTTCTCATGAGCGTTTTGTTTTAGTATATAAAAAGTTCAAAGTCCCGCTGACCCATTGACAGGCTCAGGAGGGGCTGAAATTAATTAACCTTTAACGAAAATATAAAAAAAACACCTGATTTTTCTATTATAAATTGGATTGGAATACTATGGTGTCAGCCGCTTCTGATTTTTGACAGAATTTATTGGAAGTTTGCTGCATATCAGGTATAGTGTAAAAGGGGAATCTGTTACTTTTTCCCCTTATTTAGTGAAATGAGCAATGCAGGCAACAGCACAAGATTTGTAAAAGTGGCCGTAACCAGCGTAAGGGAGGTAAGCCAGCCCAAAGCCATGGTGCCGCCAAACCGGCTAAAGCAGAAAATGACAAAACCGGCGATAAGCACAAACGAGGTATAAATTATGCTGATTCCGGTACTGTGGATGGTTTCAATTACCGTTTGCATAATGTTTTTGCCATTGCGGGGTAGTTCCTGCTTGTAATTCACCAGGAAACGGATGGTAATATCAATAGCAATACCCAAGGCAACACTGAATACCAGCACAGTGGATGGCTTTAAAGGCACACCCACCCAGCCCATTACACCGGCTG
>CALLZY010000037.1 GCA_937858715.1 uncultured Chitinophagaceae bacterium
AAGGCCATTTTTATCGGAGACCATATTATTGAAACGACTACCAAAGGAAAGATAGTTGTGGGTGATGATGTGTGGATAGGTGTGGAGGCTTTTATAATGCCCGGTGTAAAAATCGGGCAGGGTGCCATTGTAGCCGCAAGGTCGGTGGTTACTAAAGATGTGCCCCCGTATGCGATTGCAGGTGGTAATCCGGCAAGGGTGATCCGGTACCGGTTTGATGATAATAAAATTCAGCAATTGCTGCAAATTGATTTTTCAAAAATTGAGCCCGATGTAATATTGAAGAATACGGAAGCCTATGAAAGGGAAGATGATTTTGAGGAGATCATTAAATTATTAAAGCAATAAAGAAGAAGCATTGATTTCAATAATTGTTCCTTGTTATAATTACGGGCATTTAATCGCCGATACTATCCGCTCCGTTCAGCAGCAGACATATACTGACTGGGAGATGATTATTGTGGATGATGGTTCTGACGATAATACAGCGGAGGTTGTACAGGGGTTTATTGGCCAGGATAATAGGATACAGTTTTACCAGCAACAAAATGCCGGACCCAGTGCGGCGAGAAATCTTGCCCTGCAAAAGGCGAAAGGGGATTATATACAGTTTTTGGATGCCGATGATTGTATTGAAGAAAGGAAGTTAGAGATCCAGTTATCCGTATTTCAGAACAGGCATGAGGCAGATATTGTATATGGCTCTGTGCGGTATTTCAGAAAGAACCCTGCAGATAAAAATGAATGGCTTTACACTTATTGGGGCGTAAATAAAGAGTGGATGCCGGGTATTTGCGGCAGCGGAAATAAAATATTGCCTGCAGCATTGAAAGGAAGTTTTGCCCATATCAGTTGTTTTTTGTTCAGGAGAGCTGTTGTGAATAATGCCGGCGGATGGGACACAAGGAAAAGGGCAGCCGAGGACTACCTTTTTGTGCTAAAATGTGCATTGGCTGACGCTTTGTTTGTTTATCATAATGAACCGGGCAGTTATGCGCTGGTAAGGTGGCATGGATCGAATGCAAGTACGAATACCGCCTGGATACATGAGGGTGAAAGGCAGATGCGGATTGAACTGATTCCAGTACTGGAAAAGACTGGCAACAAGGAAGCCATTGAGGTAAACGACAATGCGATTAAGGCACTGGGTTATATGAATAATAAAACATGGCGCAAAAAGTTGCTTAGCGGTGGCCCTTTTGATTGGCTAAAGAAAGTGTTGCGCCGGCTTGGCCTGGAAAAAGCAGCTAAACGGATATTTTATAAATAGGAGCAGGCAGTTGGATCAAACAATATGCTATTGTTGTGGTGAGTAGTTTACCCTGATGGAACGAAGGGAAGCATGATGAACGGAGTGTTTTGAAAGACCCTTCGATAAACTCAGGGTGACATTTCGTTCAGCCCGGGTTTGCATACAACTGATGACTATTGCAGGAGTAAACTAATTAGAAAAGAGGTTAACAAAACAGATGAAAGTTCTTTTTGACACGCAGATATTTGACTGGCAGATAAATGGCGGCATATCCCGTTATTTTATAGAAGCACTGAACCGGCTGGATAAAGACAGGGAAGTGGAAGTGTTATTCCGCTGCCGTCATTCGTACAATACGTATATACAGGATACCCGCTGGCTGGGCTGGAAACCGGTTTTGAAAAAGTTACAATTTAAGGGTAAGCTCAGTGCCCTGAAGCTGGTTAACCAGCAGATAAACCGGCCATACAGCAACCGGTTGTTGCGAAAAGGGGTTGCCGGTATTTTCCATCCTACTTATTATGACCCCTATTTTTTGAAATATCTTGGCCATACACCACTGGTACTGACAGTGTATGATTTAACCAATGAAAAGTTTAATGACCGTTCGTCCCTGACTGAAAAAGTACTGGGTTGGAAAAGACAACTGATAGAGAGAGCCAATCATATTATTGCCATTTCAGACAACACCCGAAAAGATGTAATTGAATATTATGGTGTGGCACCGGAGAAAGTAACAACCGTTTACCTATCAGGTGGTTTTGATGCTGGTGTTATGCAGGCACCGCCCGATGCCGCTATGGAAAAACTGCCGCAACGTTATATTTTGTTTGTTGGCAGCCGGCAGGGATATAAAAACTATGCCGCTTTTGTAAGGGAGGTGGCTCCTGTAATGCTTGAGCAGGATATTTCATTGGTAGCAGCAGGCGGTGGGCCTATGTCAGCCGCAGAGAAGGGTTTATTGCAAGAACTGAGCATAGCGGATAAGGTAACAGCTTTTGCCCATGTAAGCGATGGCCTGCTGGCGCAACTGTATAAAAGAGCCGCCGTGTTTGTTTTCCCTTCCTTATATGAAGGGTTTGGCCTACCGGTACTGGAGGCTATGCAGTGTGGTTGCCCGGCATTATTGAGCAATAATTCCTCGTTGCCGGAAGTGGGCGGAGAGGCTGCTGAGTATTTTGATCCGCAGGTGCCGGGATCGCTGTACAGCACTATAATTAAATTGTTGCAGGATGAAGAAAAAAGAAGGCAAATGATTGTGGCCGGTGCCACACAGGTAACAAAGTTTAATTGGGAAAACACGGCGAAAGGCCATACTGAGGTATATAAAAAAATGCTTTCATGAAATGAGCCATAAAAAATTACATGCAATTTCAACAACAGGGATATTAGTTTTTATGGCGGATATCCCGAAAGCTTTCGGGAGACAAGTACCTAAAACAAAAATTTACTCATGAAAACAGCAATCATCTCCGGTATTTCTGGTCAGGATGGCGCCTACCTGGCCCGTCTTTTATTATCGAAAGATTATGCTGTAACCGGACTGGTACGTAACAGTGAAGGAGCAGGATTATGGCGGCTCAAATTCCTCGGCATAGCTGAGAAGGTGAAGCTTGTGGAATGTGATCTTACTGATCTGTCGCAAATATTCCGGCTGATACAGGAAATAGGTCCGGACGAAATATATCATTTGGCAGCACAGAGTTCGGTATCAGTTTCTTTTTCGCAGCCGATAGCGACTATTAACTACAATACCATTTCCACGCTAAACCTGCTGGAAACTATACGGCTTTCGCATAGCAAGTTAAAAT
>CALLZY010000038.1 GCA_937858715.1 uncultured Chitinophagaceae bacterium
CCCTTTGGCAGTTTATCGTGGCGGGTATATGGCGGAAAAACGTTTGGCACATTGCCTTACATGCTGCTGGATGTTGCTCCCGGCAATGAACTGTACTACTACAACACCTATGCCTTCAATATGATGAACCGCTGGGAGTTTATACATGATAAGTATGCAGGCATCAATATCGAACATAACATTGGCAGAGGTTTATTCAGATTCTTCCCGAAACTAAAGCTGAGACAACTGTGGACAGCAAAAGCACTATGGGGAAGTCTGTCACCAGAAAACAAGAGCTTTAACTTCAAGCAAGGTCACAGCTTTCAATCGCTGGATGATAAAACCTATCTTGAATTAGGCACAGGTGTTGACAATATCTTCAAGGTGTTCAGAATTGACCTGGTGTGGAGAGTACTGCCCTCAACACTACCCAAAACCGGCGATAAAACTTTTGGCATCTTTGGAAGCTTCAGGATAGTTTTTTAAGCTCCGGATTTTTTATCTTATACTATCTGTAACTGACACAAGCTGTTTTCATTTTCTTTACCTTTCTCCCTTAATAAAGATTGCATGTCACAATACATCCTTGCCCTCGACCAGGGCACTACGAGCAGCCGCAGTTTAGTATTCGATAAACAGGGAAGCATCATCAGTTCTGCACAAAAAGAGTTTACGCAAATCTATCCTCAGCCGGGTTGGGTTGAGCATGATGCGGAAGAAATCTGGGGTACACAATTTGGCACTATGGCCGAAGCTGTGGCCAAAGCCGGAATCAACATGAAACAGGTTGCCGCAATCGGCATAACCAACCAGCGGGAAACAACTGTGGTTTGGGACAGAAAAACCGGTCAACCGGTTTACAATGCAATTGTATGGCAAGACCGGCGCACTGCTTCTTATTGTGATGAACTAAAAGCCGCTGGCAATGCTTCTGTAATTCAGCAAAAAACAGGGTTGATTATTGACGCCTATTTCTCCGCCACAAAACTGAAATGGATACTGGATAACGTTACAGGCGTAAGGGAAAAAGCAGAAAAAGGAGAGCTGGCTTTCGGCACAATTGACTCCTGGCTTACCTGGAAACTCACCAATGGTGAAGTACATGTAACCGACGTTTCCAATGCGTCGAGAACAATGCTCTTTAATATTCAAAGCTTACATTGGGATGAAGAGCTGCTACACTTGTTCAATATTCCTGCTTCAGTATTGCCCGAAGTAAAGCCCAGCAGTATGGTACTGGGTGTGACAGGAAATATTATACCTGATTCCCGTATTCCGATTGCGGGTATCGCCGGAGACCAGCAATCTGCTTTGTTTGGACAGATGTGTACGCAGCCCGGCATGGTTAAAAATACATACGGCACCGGTTGTTTTATGCTAATGAATACAGGTGAAAAGGCAATTCTTTCAAAAAACAACTTACTTACAACAATTGCCTGGGAAATAGATGGAAAGACAGAGTATGCCCTGGAAGGGAGTGTCTTTATCGCAGGTGCCGTAGTGCAATGGCTGAGAGATGAGTTGAAATTCATCCGCAGTTCTGCCGAAGTGGAAGAACTGGCGGCAACAGTAGCTGACAATGGCGGCGTTTATGTTGTTCCGGCATTTGCCGGACTAGGGGCACCCCACTGGAACCAGCATGCAAGAGGAAGCATCTTTGGACTAACCCGTGGAAGCAATGCTGCGCATATTGCCAAAGCCGCCTTGGAAAGTATTGCCTACCAAACCTATGATGTACTGGCCTCAATGGAGGCCGACGCTGGTATAAAAATAAAAGAACTGCGGGTGGACGGAGGTGC
>CALLZY010000039.1 GCA_937858715.1 uncultured Chitinophagaceae bacterium
CGCATCTCTTGAAGGATTACTCTTTTTTGATAACTCAGTTATTCATACTGCACAGCTGATGGCTTACTCCACCGATGCGTCGGTGTACCAGGAAAAGCCGTTGGCCGTGGCTGTACCAAAGAGTAACGACGATTTAAAAAAACTCATCGCCTTTGCCCATGCAAATAAAACAACACTCATTCCCCGTGCAGCAGGCACATCATTGTCGGGCCAGGTGGTGGGCAGCGGCATCGTGGTGGATATCTCTAAATACTTCACCACTATTATCGAAGTAAACAAAGAGGAAAAATGGGTGCGGGTGCAGCCAGGTGTTATCCGTGATGATTTGAATTACCACCTGAAACAGTTTGGCCTCATGTTCGGGCCGGAAACATCCACGGCCAACCGTGCCATGATTGGCGGTATGCTGGGCAACAACTCCTGTGGACTTCACAGTATTGTGTGGGGTGCTGTCCGTGACCATGTGCTCGAAGTAAAAACCTTACTCAGCGATGGCAGCGAAGCCGTGTTTACACAGGAAGATATTAGGCAAACGAAACAGCATTCAGCCCTCAAACAAAAAATATATACTGAACTCGACACAATGCTCTCCGATGAACACAACCGGGAGTTGATAGTTACCAATTTCCCCGATGTAAAAGTGCACCGCCGCAACACCGGCTATGCACTCGACAGCCTGCTGGCCATGCAGCCTTATACTGAAACCGGTGAGCCTTTCAACCTGTGCAAACTGATTGCTGGTTCCGAAGGCACACTGGCCTTTGTTACTGAAATAAAACTCAACCTGATTGACCTGCCACCCAAAGAAATTGCTGTGGTCTGCATCCATTGCAGTTCCATCATCGAAGCCATGAAAGCAAATGTGGTGGCCATGCGTCACAAGCCCGTTGCTTCCGAGCTGGTGGATAAATACATCATGGACTTCACCATCAATCATCCTGAGTACAGCAAGAACCGCTTCTTTATCGAAGGCGATCCTGCTGCTATCCTCATGGTTGAGTTTATGGATAACGATGCAACTGTGGTAAAAGAGAAAGCCACTGCATTAATCGCAGCATTGCAACAGGAACAATTAGGATTTGCTTATCCAATACTGTACAACGAACAAACAAAATATGCATGGGATGTGCGCAAAGCCGGACTGGGCCTGCTCCGCAACATCATCGGCGATGCACAACCGGTTAACCTGATTGAAGACTGCGCCGTTACCACCGATGATTTACCCAACTATATTGCCGACCTGCAACAGGTATTGATAAAGCATAAAGTAAATGCCTCCTACTACGCACATGCCGGTGCAGGCGAAGTGCATGTGGAGCCGATTGTAAACCTGAAATCAGAAGAAGGATTAAAAACCTTCAGGGGCATACTGGCCGATACTGTGGAGCTGGTGAAAAAATACAAAGGCTCTCTCTCCGGCGAACATGGCGATGGCCGCCTGCGGGGCGAATACATTCCTGCTGTGGTGGGAGAAGAAACCTACAAACTCTTTCAGCAGGTGAAGAATATCTTCGACCCCAACCATATTTTCAATGCAGGAAAAATAACCGGCACACCGGCTATGGACACACACCTGCGGGTGCAGCAGAAACCGGTTACAAGAAAAGTGCAGACCACATTCGACTTTTCTTCCACCGAAGGCATACTGCGGCTGGCAGAAAAATGCTCCGGCTCCGGCGACTGCCGCAAGATGCCCGTTTCCGGCGGGGTGATGTGCCCCAGCTATATGGCCACAAGGCTCGAACGGGATGCCACCAGGGCAAGGGCCAATGTGCTGCGCCAGTTTTTAAGTAATGAACTCGACGGGCAGCCGTTCAACCACAAAGAGATAAAAGAGATCATGGACCTTTGCCTCAGTTGCAAGGGTTGCAAAACAGAATGTCCTTCAGGTGTGGATGTGGCTAAGATGAAAGCAGAGTTTCTGCAGCAGTACTATGATAAGAATGGTGTGCCTTTCCGGGCAAACCTGATTGCCAACTTCAGCAAGCAGATGAAACTGATTTCGCTGTTTCCCTGGGCCTTCAACTGGTTTTATGGTGTTCCCTTCTTCCGCAGGATGGCACACCGCATGGTGGGCTTCCATCCCGACCGCACCATGCCCAAACTGGCTAAGCAAACGTTGTTATCCTGGTACAAAAAACACAGGCAGGCTTCTGCTTCTGACCTCCGGCCTCAGACTTCCGTCTATCTCTTCTGCGACGAATTCACCAACTACAACGATGCTGAAATAGGAAAGAAAGCAATCTTATT
>CALLZY010000040.1 GCA_937858715.1 uncultured Chitinophagaceae bacterium
GTTTTCTTTTCGGCAGGTATCTTGTCGCCGTATTCCTTCAGTTGCTTTTCTGTCTGGAACACCAAACTATCCGCCTGGTTAAGTTTCTCCACTTTTTCTTTCTCAGCTTTATCGGCGGCTTCATTCATCCTTGCTTCGGCTTTCATCTTCTCCACCTCTTCTTTGCTTAAGCCGCTTCCTGCTTCAATATGTATTTTCTGTTCTTTACCGGTGCCTTTGTCTTTGGCGGTAACGTGTAAGATACCGTTGGCATCAATATCGAATATCACTTCAATCTGCGGTACGCCTCTTGGTGCCGGTGGTATGCCATCGAGGTTGAAGATGCCGAGGCTCTTGTTGTCTTTGGCCATGCTCCTCTCCCCTTGCAGCACATGTATCTGCACACCAGGCTGGTTGTCGCTGGCAGTGCTGAAGGTTTCCGACTTCTTGGTAGGAATGGTTGTGTTGCTCGGGATAAGCGGTGTCAGCACTCCGCCCAGTGTTTCGATACCGAGTGTAAGCGGGGTTACATCAAGCAGCAGCACATCTTTTACTTCGCCGGTTAATACGGCACCTTGTATAGCTGCACCCACGGCCACCACCTCGTCGGGGTTAACACCACGGTTAGGTTTTTTGCCAAAGAATTTTTCTACTATCTCCTGCACTTTAGGAATCCTTGTGCTTCCGCCCACCAGTATCACTTCATCAATTTGCGAAGTGGACAAGCCGGCATCTTTCAAGGCAGCCTCGCAGGGCTTCAGGCAGCGGGCAAACAGGTTGTCGGCCAGTGCTTCAAACTTGGCACGGCTGAGTTTTTTAACGAGGTGCTTGGGCACACCGTCAACCGCTGTTATGTAAGGCAGGTTAATTTCTGTTTCGCTGGAAGACGACAGTTCCACTTTGGCTTTTTCTGCAGCTTCTTTTAAGCGCTGCAGGGCCATGGGGTCTTTGCGAAGGTCAATGGCCTCATCAGTTTTAAACTCATTGGCCAGCCAGTCCATAATCACTTTGTCGAAGTCGTCGCCACCGAGGTGTGTGTCACCATTGGTGCTTTTAACTTCAAACACACCATCACCCAGTTCAAGTACGGAGATATCGAATGTACCACCGCCAAGGTCGAACACTGCAATCTTCTGGTCATGCTTTGCTTTATCGAGGCCGTAAGCCAGCGCAGCGGCTGTAGGCTCGTTTACAATACGTTTTACGGTAAGACCGGCAATTTCACCGGCTTCTTTTGTAGCCTGGCGCTGGGCATCGTTAAAGTAGGCCGGAACGGTGATAACGGCTTCGGTAACTTCCTGTCCCAGGTAGTCTTCGGCAGTTTTTTTCATCTTCTGGAGCACCATTGCAGAAATTTCCTGCGGGGTGTAGAGTCTGCCATCTATGTCAATACGAACGGTATTATTGTCACCTTTTACCACTTTATAGCTCCAGTGGCTTATTTCTTCGGTCACTTCGTCAAAACGGCGGCCCATAAAACGCTTTACTGAAGCGATGGTATTTTGGGGGTTAGTGATGGCCTGGCGTTTGGCCGGGTCACCCACTTTACGTTCGCCATTCTTCAAAAAAGCCACAATGGAAGGGGTGGTACGGCGTCCTTCATCGTTGGCAATCACCACCGGTTCGTTGCCTTCCATTACGGATACGCAACTGTTGGTGGTACCTAAGTCAATTCCAATTATCTTTCCCATGATTCTTTTTTTTGTACTAATGGATTGACAATGATTGTGCCGGGCGGCGGAAAGTGCAATTTTGTCAGGCTGGCAGGGACTTAAATAGACTTTTATTCACGCAGAGGCGCAGGGACTACAGAGAAATATTCAGGCAGCTTATCTTTGAAAAAAGGGATTTTTATGGCCACTTCTGTTGGGGACAAGCTCAGGATAAAAGCAGGTTTTACGCTGCTCACCGTTAATGAACCGGCTGATTTTAAAAAGGGGCTTGGTGCTTTGCCCGCCGGAGTAAAGATTTCTGATGCAGGAAAAACGTATAACCAGGTGCATTGGTTTGTGCAAAACAAAGCACAGATGGAAAAGCAACTAAGCAAAGTGATGAAACTTGTCCTTCGACAAGCTCAGGATGACAAACCCGAAGTGACTGTGTGGGTGTATTATCCCAAAGGCACATCGGGCATACAAACCGACCTGACGAGGGACAAGGGCTGGGACTGCTTGCTGGCCGAAGGCGATAAACTGACATGGATAAGCCTGATTTCATTTAACGAAACCTGGAGTGTGTTTGGTTTCCGTGCCAAAACGGATGCGGATAAAAAGAAAGAAGCGCAGCCAAAAGCAGAACGGGAAATCTTTAACTGGGTGAACCCGAAAACCAAAGAGGTAAAACTGCCTGATGACCTGGCAGCGGCATTAAAAAAGAATACGGCGGCTGCTACTTACTTTGATACACTTTCTTTCACCAATAAGAAAGAATACATCGAATGGATTGTAACCGCCAAACGGGAAGAAACCAGGAAAGAGAGAGTAGCAGGCACTATTGAACGGCTTGGCAGAAACTGGAAGAACCCGAGAAACCTTTAGCTAAGAGGTTAATGAGAATATGAAGAAAAGAGGAGGCTTATAACTTACAATCGACATTCTCTTCTCCTCTTTAAACTCTTAGCACAGCTTCCTTATCTCCTTCCCTCTTTTTAACTCTTAGCCCAAGCTTCACATTTCACTTGCATTTCTTTAAGTAAATTTGGTTATTCAATCAAGCACATGAAGACCAAAGGCTTCGCCATCCTCCTGAGTTTTTATTTTTATTCCTGCGCCACCGCACAAAAAATAAATCCTGAGAACCCTGATCAGTCACCGGGCAATTTTAAACTGGATTCGCTGCCCAATTCAGAAATCAACATTCCCATACAGGTAAACCTGAAACCGATGTATGCGATGGCAGAAAAGAGTGTGGATACTCTCTTCACTTCGCCAAAATACCCGGACGAATGGGTGCAGGACGGTTGCGATGTACGATACAAATATTCTTTCCGCCGCAGCAAACTGCAAATAAGCGGTGCGGGCAGTTCTCTCAACTTGGGTTTTACCGGTTACTATAAAATCGTTGGCTCTACCAGGTTGTGTGTAAGAGGCACTGTGGTTTCACCATGGACACCGCCCTGCCGCTGTGGTTTTGATGAGCCGGAACGCCGGGTGAATGTATCATTTACCAACTCAGTGAATGTATTGCCCGACTATAAAGTATCTGTAAACTTCAAACGGAACGAACCACAGCCATTGGATAAATGTGAGGTCTGCTTTTGGGGACAGGACATCACCACACAAGTTTTGAAAGGACTGATTGCAGAACTGGATGCTGCAAAAAAAGACCTTGATAAGAACTACGGCAGTGTGGACCTGAAACCCCGCTTTCAGCAGGTATGGGACCAGATGAATAAAGTATATAATCTCTATGGACTTGGCTGGCTGCAGGTGAACCCGCAAAAGGTGCGTATCAATAACCTGTACGTAAAGAATGATTCGCTGAACATTTTTCTCGGCTTATCGGCAAAGCCTGTCATCAGTTTTGAAAGACCGTTGGAAAAGTACAGCAAGATACCCAACCTCTCTCCTTTCAGCCGGCAGCAGGGTTTTTCTATTTTCTTAGATGCTGTGCTGAGTTATGATTCGCTCAGTAACATCATAAACCAGAACCTGAAAGGCTTTGAATACAATTTCAAAAAGGCATTTGTAAAAAAGAAATTCATTGTTGACGAATGTAAAGTGTATGGTGGCGGGTTTGAGAAACTGATTATCAAAGTGAATTTTTCCGGCACCAATACCGGCGTAGTTTACTTAGTTGGTAAACCAGTTTACGACAAAGAAAAACGCACCATCGAAATCCGTGATGTGGATTTTGATGTAAAATCGAAGAATGTACTGCTGGGCTCGGCTGACTGGATATTTGATAAAAAGATTACCAACGAAATTCAGAAGCAGGCAAAGTTTGAGTTGGGCTCCTATATTGATACGGCTAAGTTTACCATGAACCAGCAACTGAACAGGGAACTGATGAAAGGCATCCGCAGTTGGGGAAATATTAAAGACATCAGCCTGATAGGCATTTATCCGATGCAGCAGCAATTAGTCATCAGGAGTAATTGTACCGGCGACCTGGCGGTGAAGGTGGAATTCATCAACTTCAGTCTGTAGGTTCTTCGTCTGTTATCCGGAAAGAAAAATTCCGTTGTGCCAGGTAGCTGAACACTACTACTATCACTGTGGTGAAAACCTGCGCAATAACCGGGTACAGTTGCAGCACTTCCACAAATGTTTTCAGCAGGATATAGTTAAGCGCCAGGTTAAACATGGCAATCATAAAATAGCGGAACAGTTGTATCCGGCCTTTCATTTTCGAATCGCTGAACACCACATACTTCGACATAAAAAAGCCAATAGGAAACGTTGCAAAGAAGGAAACAGCCAGTGCCGCCACATGCGCCTTCATGGCGTAAAAGCCAAAATCAAAATCTTTTTCGTGGAAGATATACTTAAAGCTGACTACATATACTATAAAACCCAGCAGTACATTGCCACCACCCGTTGCGGCATAGCGATAGGTTTGCAGTGGCATTATCTTCCGGAAAGGCGGATAGAAAAAGTCAATAATTGGCAAGATAAAATCCCTGGCGCTATGTAGCTGTTTTCTCACGGGGCACAAAGTAATTGAAACAACAGGCAAATGCCAAATCCGAACCGTATTTTTGCGCCAATTAACAGGAAATAAATGAGTATTGTATCTATAATAAGGCCGTTTGTGGTTAAAGCCCTGAAAGACTTATACCAGGCCGAACTAACAGAACAGGAACTGACCATCAACAGCACCAAGCCGGAGTTTGAAGGCGATTATACCATTGTGCTTTTTTCTTTTGTCAAGCAATTAAAGAAGTCGCCGGAGCAATTAGGCAATGAACTGGGCGAAAAATTAGTGAATGATAACCCGGCTGTCTTCTCTGCTTTTAATGTAATCAAAGGTTTTCTGAACCTTACAGTAAGTGAGGGCTACTGGGTGAATTTCTTACAGAAGAACTACGCCGACTCTGCTTTCGGCTCTATGCCCGCCAACGGGCAAAAAGTGATGGTGGAATACTCCTCACCAAACACCAATAAGCCGTTACACCTTGGACACCTCCGCAATATTTTCTTAGGCTGGAGCATTGCCGAAATACTGAAGAAAAGCGGCTATGAAGTGTATAAGACCTGTATTTCCAACGACAGGGGCATCCATATCTGCAAAAGCATGATAGCCTGGCAACTGTTTGGCAATGGAGCCACTCCTGAAAGCACAGGCATAAAAGGTGACCACCTGGTAGGTGACTATTATGTACTATTTGGCAATGAGCATAAAAAACAAATTGCCGAACTGGTGGAGAAAGGAATGAGTAAGGAAGATGCTGAAAAAGAAGCGCCAATATATAAAGCTGCCCAGCAGATGCTGGTGGACTGGGAAGCTGGCAAACCTGAAGTAGTGGAATTGTGGAAAAAGATGAACAGTTGGGTGTACAGTGGTTTTGATGTTACTTACAACCGGATAGGTGCTGATTTTGATAAAACTTATTATGAAAGTGAAACTTACCTGTTAGGTAAACAGGCTGTAGAAGAAGGATTAGCCAAAAATGTATTTGTGAAGAAAGACGACGGCAGTGTGTGGATTGACCTGACAGCCGATGGCCTTGACGAAAAAGTGGTACAAAGAAAAGATGGAACAGCCGTTTACATAACACAGGATATTGGCCTTGCTGAACAAAAGCAAAAAGAATTTGGCTGCCAGCAAAGCATTTATGTGGTGGCTGATGAGCAGAACTATCATTTCAAAGTGCTGAAGCTGATTTGCGAAAAACTCGGTGTACCCGGTGCTGAAGGCATCTATCATTTAAGCTATGGCATGGTGGAACTTCCCTCCGGCAGAATGAAAACAAGAGAAGGCACTGTGGTGGATGCAGATGACATGGTGGAAGAAATGGTAAATGTGGCGAGTGCTAAAACAGAAGAACTGGGCAAAGTAAAAGACTTTACAGAAGCAGAACTGAAAGAGTTGTACGATACACTGGCAATTGGAGCATTAAAATTCTTCCTGCTGCGGGTTGACCCGAAAAAGCGGATGATATTTAACCCTGAAGAATCAATAGACTTTCACGGTTTCACAGGGCCGTTCATTCAATATACACATGCAAGGATAAAATCAATACTAAGGAAACAAAAAGCAGACGGCAGGCAACAGACCACAGACCACAGTTTGCTAAAACTGGAGAAGGACCTGATTGTTTCTCTGGAACAATACCCTGTAATAATTGAGCAGGCCGTAGCCGAACACAATCCTTCGGTGCTGGCGATCTATGCTTTCAACCTTGCGAAATCGTTCAATACATTCTATACAGAACATTCGGTAATGAATGCTGAAACTGAAGAAAAGAAACAACTGCGGTTGCAATTATCGGAAATGACCGCCCATACAATTGCATCAGCTATGAGCCTGCTTGGTATCAAAGTTCCTGAGAGAATGTAGCTTTCTACTTATTCCTGAGCATCAGCACATACTTAACAGCAGCTTTGGCATCTTCAAGAGAAATTACCTTGTTCTCAGGCATTGGCACTTCGCCCCAAACGCCTTTACCGCCTTTCGTTACTTTCTCTGCCAGTTTATTGATATTCTCTTCGTTATTTTCATACTTATTTGCAACATCTCTGTATGCTGGTCCTACTAATTTCTCTTCTACTTTATGACAGGTAAGGCACAGGTTTTCCTGTTTTGCCACAATGGCCATTCCTTTTTGATAATCCGGATTTTGCGTAACATCAGTTTTTGTATCTGTTTTTACCTCAAAAGGTGTTTTCTTTTCGCTGTCGCCGCCTCCGCAAGCAATAAGCAAAGCAGTAACTGTCAATGATAGAAATACTTTTTTCATATTATTCTCTTTTAATGAAAATCAAAGATAGCAGATAATGAAAACTACCAAAAAAAGAAAGGGTCGCAGAGAATGCGACCCAATGCTTGCCGTTAGTAGTAATAATGGTTGCGACACTAAAGTTTTACAAACTTCAGCTTCATAGACAACCCATCAGTTCGTTTTGCTGCAAGGAAATATGTACCCGGTTGCAGTTTGCTTATATCAATAGCCTGACTCTTTGACGTAACTATCAGATTAATAATATTTTGTCCGACTATATTAGTTACAAAAATTTTTTCTCCAATCCAGCGGATATCATACGCTAAATCTAGTTTCAGTTCATTTGTTGCGGGATTGGGGTAAATTTTTGGCTCAAGCCATTTCGGATCTTCTGTAGGCACCGGTATTTCTGAAATAAGCGGCATATTAAGACCCTTAGAATTCAAAAGTGATTCCCGAACTCCTCCGGGCTCAAAAAAGCTTCTCATCTTTTCCTTTTGCCCGGTGGTAAACATTTTAAGGCACAGGTCATTGGTCAGGTCCATGAAGTTCATATACATATCCCCGTAAGGTGCATTGCCGCAGGTAATCCTGATTGCAGATGGACAGCCTGTTGTATAACTGGCCTGTTTCGGGGTATCATCAATTCCGTCATCGCCGCAATAAGCATCACCCCAGATATGTTTCAGTCCTAACCAGTGCGCCACTTCATGAACAGCGGTTTTTCCCATTCCATAGGAGCCTGACGAGGTAACGCCAAAAGACTTATAAGAAATTACAATACCATCTTTAGCTGCTTCAGAACCCGGAACCGCAGCATACCCGGCATACTTATCCATATTGCATACCCAGATGTTGAGATAGCTTTTAGAATCCCAGGCATCATCGCCCATTTCAGTGGAAAACTTCATCTTGTCATCAGGTCCCCAGCTTGTAACGGGAGTATATTTCCGTATTATGCCGCTGGTGCTTCTTTTACGTGGATCAGAAATGGCAAGCTGAAATTCAATTTCACAATCGGCAGCCAGGCTGCGGAAGTAAGAAGGGATGCCGGCCGTATCTGCATTTCTTTTTCTGAAATAAGTATTCAATGCCTCAATCTGGCTCAATACCTGAACATCCGAAATTTTTTCTTCGGGCAGGTGATACAGGTTATGAACCACCACAGGAATCTTCACCACACCGGTAAAAATCCTTGAAGCGGAGTTTATTTTTTTCTGTTCTGCTTCCTTTATCCTTATAGCTAAAGCTGGGTCTTTAGACAAACAAGCCTCCATATAAGAAACGGTGGAGCACCTCTCCTGTGCTGACAGAAACTGAAATTGAAATAATAAAGCTGCTACTAATGAACAAACGACTGCCTTCATAGTTCCGAAAAAAATCCTATCGTTAAAAATTAAATAATGATAATTCCTCAGGAAATTGGAAAAGAAGGATTGTTGGAATTTGCTTTGTGGTATCGCAGGATTTGAAGATTACGGATTTCTTCGGAAAGGTAGTCGTAAATATAGAATATAAAATTTAACGGACAATAGTATTTAAATAATTTTTTAAAGCTTCCGGCAATTCATTTTTCTTACTTTAACAAGTATTTCCGGCTGACAGAGGTTATTTTTGCTCATATATTATGATAATAATGAGCAAACTTTTTTTTCTTGCACCTGTAATCATTATTGCAGTTGCCTGTAACAATGGCTCCAAAGATGAACCTGCAGTAAAAGTGCCGGAGCCACCCAAAACCATGACCTTTTCAATTGCGGGGAGCCTTCCCCACGATACTTCCTCCTACACACAAGGGCTTTTGTTTTACAAAGGTGAATTATATGAAGGCACCGGCAACTGGGGACAATCTAAACTTAAAAAAGTGGATTTAAAAACCGGAAAGCCAATACGGGAAATATCGCTTCCTAAGGAATACTTTGGAGAAGGGATAACAGTGCTCAATGACACCGTTTACCAGCTTACGTACAAAGAGAATAAAGTATTTGTTTATAGCCTGAACGATTTCAGGAAGATCAGGGAATTTGATACCAATTTTGGCCAGGGCTGGGGGTTAACCACTGACGGAAAAAATCTTATAGTAAGCACCGGGGGAAGCGATCTTCTCTTTTACGAGCCTTCCACTTTCAAACTATTGAAGGCGCAAACCGTTACTGAAGCAGGCAGTCCGGCATTTAATATAAATGAACTGGAATACATTGACGGATACATTTATGCTAATCAGTATGAATATCCATATATCTTCAAAATTGACCCTTCTACTGGTGTGATAGTGGCTAAGGCAGATGTTACACTTCTCTGGGAAAGGGCAAAAGCAATTGACCCGAACGCTGAAGTACCCAATGGCATTGCTTATGATGAAGTAACAAAGAAAGTATATGTAACAGGCAAGTGGTGGCCTGAAATGTATGAAGTGCAATTTAGCCAGTAGCCGTTATTTCCCCACCACATAAATAACCGAACTGCATTTTTTCTTATTGCCCAATGTTGTAAGATTTGATTTTAATCCTGTAAGAAACGCTGAAAACAGGTTTGTTTTCCCTGACTTGTATTTGCTGCTCAGCATGGATACATAAAAACTGTCGAACCACATAGGTTTGTGCTGCAGTATCTTTAAGCCAAATGATTCAGCAAGTGTTTGCATTGACTGTGGAGAAAAATGATAGAGATGACGGGGAACATCATAAGCTGCCCAAAATTCTTTATAAGATGTCGCATCAGTTGATGTGTAATTAGGAACTGCGATTAGTAATCGTCCGCCTTCTTTCAGCAGTGATTTCAGTTTGGCCATATAGCCTTTCAAATCATGCACATGCTCCAGCACATGCCACATGGTAATGGCATCAAAAGTATTATCCGGCAACTGGTAAAACTCATCAATAGGTGATAACGCAGCAGCATAACTTTCTTTTGCCACCTTTCTTGCATCTGCATCAGGTTCAAGGCCGGTTACCTGCCAGCCATGTTCCAGCATTGCCTTTACAAAAACACCTGTTCCGGCACCTACATCCAGTAAATTGCCTTTACCACGGCCTGTCACTTTTTTTACAAGATTACACTTTTGCCTTATCGTAAATTTTCTTACGGCGTGATATAAACGGTTAATCAGTCCCTGCGAACTGTCGGTATGTGAAATATAACTTTCTGCTTTATAGTAATGGCCAATATCTGATACTCCCGGAACATCCTGTGTAAACCGGAAAGTGCATGAATGACATTCGAAGATGGTAAACGTTTCGTTGCTTACTGTAAAATCTTTGGCCTGCAATGCAGAAGAAATATTTGCCGAACCACAAACGGGGCACAGGCTGTAATGTATTATTTCGCTCATACTGAGCTGCAAAGTAAAACCAATTTCCGGAAACAGCCTATTTAGGGAAGTTTATGATAAGTTGAAACCGGAGTCTCTCCCGGCGAAAGTTTTCCTCCGTTACCTGCTGAAGAAACACCAACTCCATTTTCAGAAAAATACCAGCCAATAAAGAGAACAGACAGCAATGCAAGCACAGCCGCCCAAACCCACCAAAGCGATTTGGCCTTTTCAGGCTGGTTCAGCATTTCTGTCATTTCATCCGAAGTCCGCTCCATCTCTCCCACCCTCACCATATGCTCAGCCTTATCCCGGATTACTTTTTCTGCTATTACCGGCTGCTCCCGGAAAAGAGGTGTGCTTTCTGCCACAAATTTCATTTCACCGGCCAGCCCTTTGCTGATTGACCCGATTCCGCTCCAGTTTACAACGGTTCCTTCATTAATCCTTTTCTTCAGATCAAAAACAAAATCGTTGAAACGTACCACCGCTTCTCTCGCTGTGATACCTGAAACAGCACCCAGCCAGCCGTAAAAGTCGCCCGGCACATTCATTTCCTGCACTAATGAAACAGACCATGCGGCTGCTTCTGCTTTCCGGTTGGGAAAATTGACCGAGGCAGAACCTTTTTCTAAAAGAAAAGTGCCTACTCCCGGCAGGGTTAATTTGTTGTTCTTTATTAAATATGTATAGAGTTCAGAATACATTATCAGTTCTTTTGGTCGAACGAAAATACAATTCCGCCAACAAAGTTGAAACCATAAACCGGATACTGGTTCCAGCGCTGGTACTGCTTGTTGAATACATTATTGAACTGCGTCCACAGGTTGAGGTTCTTTGTTATTTTAAATTCCAGGCCGGCATTCAGGTCAAAAGCACCACCTGTATTTCCTGTGCTGCCATCAGCTTTCATATAATGCGGAGCACTCCAGGCAAACAAATCTGACTTCAGCCACAGGTCTTTAATCACCTGTACCCGCAACGCTGTTTTCACTTCAAGCGGTATCAATCCCCAGGCTTTGTTATTTACAGTAAGGCCAGTGTATTGGTTAAATTGTACTCCGGAAATAAGAGAGAATTTTTCCTGAACAGTATAACCCACTTCTCCTCCAAAATTCACCACATCCATTTCAGGCTCATTCACCACTATAAATGTCTTGGCACCATCACTGGCGGTGGTATAATCATTAATAAACAAAGGCTGATTGTTCAGCTTATTAAAGCCCACTTTGGCAGCATAGCTGAAATGGTCGCCAACAGTTCCTTTGAATCCGGCAAAGCGTTCTTCAATCCATGTATTGCTGAATGTTTCCGGGAGACGGATATATGGGTTTTGCGAGGCAAGGTACATGAAAGTGGTCTTCCGGATATAACCTGTCCAGCCTGCCTGGAAAGTAAACCGCTTATCGGATGTGCTGATGTCGGCAAGTACATTGGGGAACATTTTGAAAGTCTTATTATCCCATGATGGCCTGATACCTGCCTGCGCATTGATATTGGGTGTTTTAAAAAGAACAGACGGCGAGATATAATACATGGTATTATTGAAAGCGGACTTGCCTTTGGGTGAAAGCCGTGTCAGGTCGAAAGTAAGGCCGAGGTTCACTGCAAAAACTTTTCCAATTGTCTTCTGTAATGGGAGGTTTAAAACTGAGTTGCTTTCACTGTTCTTCAGTTTATCTGACAAAACATCAATTTTCACTTCGGGCCAGTAAGTAAGCCCGAATGAAGTTTTATTAATATTGTGCATGGCCAGTCTTCCGGAAATGGTCTGATAATTTACTTTTAAAGAATCATCCGGAAAGGAAAGTGTTTGAGGCTGATAACCGTAACGGTAGGTCCTGAATTGCTTCATCCCTAATGCAGCATCCCACTGCATATTATTTCCAGATTTAAAATAGCCAGCCAGCCTGGCTTCAGTGTTGGTAAATTTCTGGTAATCCATCTTGCCATCAGAACCCACATGTTTTGCGTACAGGTTTAACCCCGCAGTCTTACCATCCCCAAACGATATACCTGCCTGAATAAACGGTGTTCGCAAACTGCCAAAACCGGCTTTTATATAGCTGCTGTTATTGAATTTCCCCCCGGTATCAATACCTAATGCCAGCGGCTTTAATGAACCGGGCTGGAAGGCAAACAACAGGTTTTGATTAGGGATATCATATACCTGTTTCACTTTGGTGGTATCGATGGGTGCAGGAGAAGCATCAAAATTAATTTTGGCAGCTTCCCGCAATACAGGTTTGAAACTGGAAATGATTTCAATTCCGCCTTTTTTAGTTGTATCCTTCTGAGAATAAGCAATTCCAAATGATAAAATTCCAACTGCCAGTAATAAGAGTTTAGGGCTATATATTTTCATTTTTTTCATTTCTGATTGTTTAAAAAAACTGTGCCTGTTCCGGTTAATTACCAAGTTTGCTTGACTTTCCTTCTTCCTCTGTTACCTGGTTCAGTTTGGTTTGCGCTTCTGCTTTCAATTCTGCATCCAGCGTATTATCGACAATGCTTTGGTAAGTTGCCTTCGCATTGAAATAGTCTTTCTGCCTGAAGTAAATATCACCCAGCAATATGTAAGCCTTCGTAACCCAATAATCATAAGAACCCGATTTATTAATGGTTTCAAAAGCTGCCTTCTCCGATTCAGTAAGTTTATTCAGCCTGAACCAGCAACTGGCAATTTCATACCTGGCTTCAGCAGCCAGGGCGGCTTTATTCAGTTGCACTACTGTTTTAAAATTGCTGATAGCTTCAGCATATTGCCCTGCCACCTCATACGATTTACCAATAGCCATATTTGCCAGGGCTTTATCATCTGTACTACTTCCCTTGGCTGCAGTAAGCTCTTTAGCATTCTCAACCGCTTCAGTCCACTTTTGCTGCTGGTACTGGCAACGCAGCAATCCACGCATTGCCTCCAGTTTATTTTCCTGTCCGGAAGCCAGTTGTTTTAACTGTATAAAATATTTTTCAGCCTTGCCATAATTCTTTTGTTCGAAGAAATAAATCCGGGCAGCGGAAAGCACCGATCTTTCAGCAAATGTATTCGGGGCATTAGCTGCCACTTCTTCATATGAAGGCAGTGCATTATTCCAGTCTTTGCGGCTGCTGTAAATTTCTGCCCGGTTAAAATGCGCTTCTAAGGCATAAGCACCATCAGGGAATCTTTGCAGGTAATTATTAAAGCCATTCAGTGCAGCGTTCAGGTTCTGGTCATCATACTGCTTTTCTGCAGCTGCATAAGTCAGCGAATCTTCAGTACTCACACTCAGCGGACGGCCTGCATTACGCATAAAAGCAGCATATTCGTCCGGTTTTCCATCTTCGATGTAAATTGTTTTCACATTATCCAAAGCATCCTCTGCCTCCGGAGAATTAGGATATTTTTCCACCAGAGTTTTAAACTGCTTCAGAGCTTCAGCATTATTATTCAGGTTGTAATACGAAGTACCCATTTTGAGATAAGCCTGCGGCACCATGCTTTGATTGCTGCTGTTCTTGATTACATTGCCGAGATAAGGAATTGCTTCGCCAAATTTTTCATCTCCCATATATGTATTGGCCACTTCCATATTGGCATCGGTTACCAGCGATGATTGCGGGAATTTTCTCATCATCGTATTCATCAGCGTAATCTTGTCTTTGGAACTCTTCACACCCGCCAGCATTGCATTCTGGAAAGTAGCGTAATCTTCGGCAGGCCATGAAAATTTAATCACATTATCGTACATCACTTTGGCTTTTGAATAATCTTTCTGCATGTAATAACAGTCTGCTGTTCTTATATAAGCATCCTGGCTAAAAGCATTTGAATTCAATGCGGGGTTCTTACCCAAAGGCTCAAAGTAGGTAAGTGCCACAGGGTAATTTTCTTTTCGCAAATATGAATATCCGAGATTGTAGCGTACATTATTGGTATTGGCCTCGCCACTGACAGGCGAACCGGCATCGGCATACAGGTGATAATATTTGATGGCAGTATCCAGTTTATTATTTCTGTAACCCAGTTCTCCTTTCCAGAAATGTGCATAAGGCCTTACTGGTGTGCTGTACTGATCGGCCAGTACCTTATTCAGCATGGCATCTGCATCAGCCAGGCGTCCATCATTAATCATTTCGGTGGCACGGCCAAAAAGAATCCTTGGATAAAGCCGTTTCGCATTTTCTGTAGGCTTTTCAAGACTCTCCAATAATGCCTGGGCATCTTTATAGTTGTTCGTATTTGTCAGCATATCCACCATCAGTTCCTTTGCATCGTTGGTATAAACCGAATTCGGATAATCGGCCAAAAATGAGCCAAGGCTGTTTAATGCTTCATCCTGGTAGCCCAGTTCATAAGAGAGTTTGGCATACTGGAATTTTGAAATCTCTTTTTGCTCAGGATTGCTGCTATTTGAAGAACAGAACAGGAAAGCATTTCGGGCATTGGTTTTCTGCCCTGTTTTCAAGTAAGCATCGCCCAGCAGGTACATAGCATGCTGGCTTAGCGAATCATCCTTGCCACTTAACTGCTTAAATCCATCAATGGATTTGTTATACTGTTTTGCCTGGTAGTAGCAATACGAAAGTTCATACAGATCCTCTCTCCTTACCTTCTTTGAACGGGTAACGTAATCTTCAAGATATGGTAATGCTTTGGCATATTCTTTTTTCTCAAAATAAGCATGGCCAAGCAGTTGCTTCAGTTCAAGGTCGTAGTATTGTGAGCTGGCCCCTGCCTGCAACTTATTCTGGATATAACTGATTGCTTCGTCTTTGCGGCCCTGCACATAATATATCTGCGCAATGTAGTAAGGCACCACCGTTCCGTAGCTCTTCTCATTTTCCACCACTTTAAAAGCATTCAGGGCATCGGAATACTGACGGTCACGAAAGGCAAGAAACCCATAATAATAGTTGGCATCAACATAGTTCGGGTCGTCCTTGATCCCCCTGATGCTGTTGAACAAAGGTTTTGCTTCAGCAAAGCGCTGCAATGTAAAATATGAATAGCCCTGGTGAAATTTCATGTCGGATATTTCCCGGTTGCTCAGGTTGGCAATATTGGCCATCTCATAGTGATTGGCTGCATCGGCAAATTTTTCCGAACGGAAATAAAATTCGGCCAGGTGAAAATTCATTTGCTGAATTCTTGGATTATTCTTCTCAAGGTCAATGTACTCGTGGGCTTCTTCTTCAGCCCTTTCCTCGTTTTGTTTGAGTGCACAAACAATAGTGTAATAGTTAATCTCCTGGACAGTAACCGGAATGTTGGCTTTATCAGTCTCTCTTACAGACTGACGCAGTTCCCTGAAAAGCGGGTAAGCCAGGCTGTACTGTTCCTTTTGAAAGTACTCCTTAGCCTCTTTAAAGGTGGCTTCCGGGTCGTTATAATAGCGGGTTTGCTGTGCGAATAATGAGCTGCTGAGAAAAATGGCGGCTGCCAGTAAGAATTGTTTCTTCATTAGTTGTCCTTTACCGGTAAAGTATTCAGGCGGTGCCTGTTCGTTACTGTTTGAAAACGATGCGAATATTCAAATTATTTCAGCTAATCCCAAACATCATTCCAAACAGGTGTGAATAAATATAAAACTATGAAAGGTTTAACATTTTGTTGCCTTTTGCTGTCTTTCCTGCGTCCTGAAAAGCCGTCAAAATTTTCGCTATTATTGCAAACTAAAATACCCTCAATGAAAAAACTTTTCAGTACAAAGTATTCAGATGGTTCTGTCTCTTTTGCCTTGCTCATGCTTCGCCTTACCGCAGGCGGACTGATGATTCAGCATGGCTACGACAAACTGGTTAAGTTTGCTGTGATGTCCAAAGGTTTCCCCGATCCCTTTGGTGTTGGCAGCACCGCATCGCTTACTATGACGGTTTTCGCTGAATTTTTCTGTGCTATCCTTTTACTTGTTGGGCTACTTACCCGGCTGGCTACAGTACCGCTGATTATTGCGATGGCAGTTGCTGTTTTTTATGCCCACAAAGGACAGGTTTTTGGCGAAGGAGAACATGCAGCGTTATTCCTGGGTGCTTATATTACCCTGCTGTTTGCCGGGCCAGGTAAAATAAGCATGGACAGACTTATCGGTAAATAACCTTTCATATATGAAAAGAATACAGCTTATTCAATACGGGATCGTAGTAATCGGTCTGATATTTGGCTACAAATTCTTCGAAAGCATTTTTTCGGCAATCATCCCCCTGCTTTTCTCTTTTGATGGCCAGTTTAGTGGTGACATCGAGTTTCTCGGTCCCCTGATTTTCGCTATTATACTTTATGGAATTGCGTTTGTGCTTTTAATCAGGAACAGCAACCAGATTGCCACAATGCTGAACAAGAATGCAGAAAATGAGACCCTTGAAATTAAGGTTGGCAAGAAAGCCCTTCTCCATGTCATCCTGCTGAGTATGTGCCTCATTACGATCATACTTTCGATACCAGATATAATAATTTACCTTTTTGAAGCTTTCAAAAATGATATTGGCCGCCGTAACCCTGATAGTGTATCAATTGATTTTGTAAGAAAACCGGCCTTTTATGTCGCATTATTAAAAGCGGTTACGGCCAGTGTTGCTTTAGCTTATTCAAAAGAAATTTCGGGCTGGTTTATCCGCCGGACAGAGGCAGATGACCTGGTTTTCGATTCAACACCGCAAAAAGATTAATACCAATGTTCACAACTGAAACACAGGTGAGGGTAAGATATGCCGAAACAGACCAGATGGGTGTTGTTTATCATGCTAATTATTTCCTCTACTTTGAAACGGCAAGGGCTGAATCTATAAGGGAGCTTGGGTTTACATATGCCGATATGGAAAAATCGGGCATCATTATGCCAGTAGTGGATGTACATTGCAAATATATGCGGCCTGCCCGCTATGATGACCTGCTGACGATAAAAACCATGCTGAAAGAACTGCCGTTGCACCATAAAATTGAATTCCATCATGAGGTATTTAACGAAAGCGGCGAATTGCTTGCTGTCGGAAAAATCACCTTATACTTTATGGAAAGAAAGACAATGAAAAAAGCAGTAATGCCCGGACAATTGCTCCGAAAAATCAAACCTTATTTTGAATAATTGCCGAATGGAAAATTCTGAAGAAACAAATACGGAATGCGGGGAAACCAACACAATCACCGCCGCTGCCTGCCTTCCAAAGTATGAAAAGCCTGATGATACCGGCAATGTCCTCATCAAATCTGTTGCAAGTCTTGCCATTTACCTGCTGGCCGGCTACTTCTTTTTTCCCAGCTACAAAATTCTTCTGCTCGTAACAGTAGTTGTGCTGATTCATGAAATGGGGCATTTCCTGGCCATGAAGTTTTACGGTTATAATGATCTCGGAGTGTTCTTTATACCCCTGTTAGGTGCTTATGTATCCGGCCATAAAAGGGAAATATCACAGCAGCAGTCTGCTGTTATTATACTGGCCGGCCCGTTGCCGGGAATTGTTATTGGCATTGCCTTATTATTAATCAGCAAAGCAAACCCCGGTGCTGAACTGGCGGGAATACAGTTTTCGCAGGCCGCACTGCTGTTTATGCTGCTCAACTTAATAAACCTTGTTCCCATTTATCCGCTTGACGGTGGTCAGTTGCTGAACAGGGTCTTTCTTGACGAAGAAAGTTTTTGGAGCAAGGTCTTTGTAGTGCTTTCTGCAGCCTTAATAAGCTGGGTTGTTTTCGCTTTTTACCGCAAATCAGGGAATATGTCTGTCCTTATTCTTTTGTTCTTTCCGATTAATCTGCTGATAAGGCGTTTTGGGGAAACAAAACTGACCGCCATCGAGAAAAGAATAGAAGATGAAGGCATCAATACAGACATAGATTACGAAGACCTGCCCGATGAGGACTACTGGAAAATCAGGAATATTCTGATTGAAGAACATCACCTTTTCCGGGATGTTCCCCAATCACCTCCTTATGAATACAGCCATAAAGAAGATAAAATATTACTCTTTGTCCAAAGCCTGCTGCACCGTCACCTGATACAGGATGTTTCGCTGGCAGGTAAACTGCTTATTGGCATTATCTGGATAGCCGCTATAGCTTCACCCTGGTTAGTGAATATGGACATGAGCTTTTTCAACCGGTTCAGGTAAGCTATACCCTGTTATAATCCGCTCTCCAGTTTGTAATAGCCAGTTTAATTTCTTTCTGAGATAGTTTCTCAGACACTGCCCTTTTTGCCAGTTCAGGAAATTCTTCATCGGCGGCGAATCGAAGGGCAATGATTTGCGACAACCTAAGTTGCTTATCCAACGGTTTGCCAGTAAGAATAAAATGCCTGAAATTTTCTTCGGCCCTGATGGCCCTGTCCTGTGCCCGCAACGCAAATGACCTTGTGTACCAGAATAAAAACACCAGTACAATAAAGATAAGTGTGATGAGTGCAGCGGAATAATGTGTTTCTGCATTAGAATGAAACAGGTTTACGATGCTGCCGATAAGTCCAAACACTATAGCACTGCCTGCGAAGAAATGAAACATCGGGACGTAACGGGTGTGGTTTTTGTAATTCTGTGGCATGACTAAAAATCTTTGTTTTTGGTTTATTGTTTTGGATTAATTCATAGCTAAAAGTTCATATCAATACCTGACAGCTTTATTTCAGTTCATCAAGCACTTTAAACATCTTTGTCACCAAAGCTGATGTTTTGCCGCTGTAATTGTTTACGAGAAAAGAAAAGATATATTCTTTTCCATTTTTTGCTTTATGGTAACCGCAAAAGCCCTTTACATCACTGATAGTGCCGCTTTTCATGGTCATGCCGTTGTAATCTGGAAGTGATTTATAGAAATAAGGAAACCAGTCTCTCTTTTTTGCAAATTTCAAAATTTCAACCTGTGCATGGGTGGTAACCCTGTTGAGCGGCGACAGGCCGGAGCCATCACTGATATTCAGTTCATCTTCATCCAGGCCTTTCTCTTTCCAGAATCTCTTAACGATGGCTACACCGCTGTCAGTACTGCTAAAACCCTGCTTTTCGTAAGCAAATGTTTTCACTAATGCTTCACCATACAGGTTGATACTTTTCTTATTGAACCAGTAGATGATGGAGTCGAGAGAGGGAGAATAGTGGGTGTAGATTGTATCTGTAACGCTATGAACTGTTTTCCAAAAACGGTTAACAAAAGATGTAGCAGAATAAAATTGTCTTCCCTCATTATGTCTGCAACAATAAAAGTATTTTCCTAACTCCATTGCGAACTGGCTTGCTGGTTCCGATATTGATGCTGAAATCTTAAATTCATTCTCCCTTGGAGGAATAGTTCCACGAATAAAACCATATACTGAATAAGGTGGCTGATACACATATGCATTATCACCACTACCTGATAACCCTGTGACCACTTCACAAAACAATTTTTGACTGAAATACAACAACTCAGGATACGTTTTAACTATTTTACATGTATCCCCCTCTAATTTTCCTGAACTGAGGTATATATCATACTGATTCTCTCTCCAGTTTATCGATGATGCCCCAGCACCATAATAGTTGCCAATATCATCCCAAATCCACCCCCCGGGGAGCAGATGTCGTCCCCATTTACTGTCATCTGCAAAAACATTTAGATTAGCAATATTTGAAACATTTTTATTTATCAACGTTTGTTTAACCTTCTCTAATATAACATCAGCTTTAGTATTATTGAATCTCCAACTCCCAAACGTAGGATCTCCATAGCCGACTACCGCTAAACCATCTGCTGTTACATTGTTGCTATAAATAGGATTCATTAACCTGAATTCTGTCTTATACCTGTAATCCTTTCCCAGCAACTCAAATGCTGTTACACTGGTAATTACCTTTTGTGTGGATGCCGGGGCCAAGCCAATTTGTGAGTTTTTATCAAACACCACCTGCCCGGTGGCTCCATCAACCACATACAATGAACTGATTGCATGGCGTAACTGGCTGTCAGCCTCAAACTGCTGAAAGGCCTTTTGTAACCGTTGAGAAACAAGCTGTGCCGGGGTATAAAAAGGCAGAAGGAGAAATGTGTAAGTGAGGAGGCGTTTCATTTAGTAGTTTTTCCAAAAATAAAAAGATTTAAATTTGGAATATGGAAAATGAAGTTAAAGAACCGGCACCGAAATATAATTTCGTTACAGCAGAAGATTACCTTGAAATGGAAAGGCATTCTGATGTTAAACATGAGTATTACCAGGGAGAAGTATTCGCTATGTCTGGTGCCTCACCTGCTCACAACGATATTGATTACAATATTAACCGGATAGTCGCACCTTTTATCCATGGTAAAGGATGTAAATTATATGGAAGCGATTTCAGGATTCATATTCCAGAAAACACACTATACACTTATCCTGATTTTACAATTGTATGCGGAAAAACTGAGGTGGCTGATAAATACACAGATAACCTCACAAATCCAGGAGTTATCATAGAAATTCTTTCTCCTTCAACCAAAGATTACGACAGGGGTACTAAGTTTATGCTTTACCGGAGTATTAAAACCCTCAGAGAGTATATTCTTATTGATTCTACCTCCGTTTCAGTGGAACATTGTGAACGGCTGCCCGACAATAGCTGGCGGCTTACTGAATTCCGGCAACTGACTGACAGTTTTGAAATCTCAACTATCGGCCTTACACTGAAACTGGCGGATATTTACGAAGATGTGAACTTTGAATAACCTTAAACTCCCTTTTTTTTGAATACGATTAATGCTTCTATCATTACCATTGGCGATGAATTATTGATTGGACAGACTATTGATACCAACAGCGCCTATATAGCACAAGAACTGAACAAGATTGGTGTATGGGTGCACCACCGGGTTGCAGTTGGCGATGTATATGATGATATATGGCAGGCTCTTGATGATGAGAGCAAACGGTCAGACATTGTCATCATTACCGGAGGCCTTGGTCCCACGGCTGATGATATTACCAAACCGCTGCTTTGTAAATATTTTGGCGGCAAGATGATTGTCAACGAAGAAGTGCTGGCCCATGTAAAATATCTTTTCGAAAAAGTGTATCGCCGGCCCGGCGGTATGCTGGAACGGAACCAGAAACAGGCTGAAGTACCGGATGTGTGTACCGTTTTGTACAATGCAAGAGGAACGGCACCTGGGATGATGTTTACAGCCTCCCCAAACCCCTCCGCGGGAGGGGCTTTGGAACCCGTGAGATTGGAAAAACATCAGGCTTATTCAACAGCAGACCCTTTGACATATGGTTTGCTTAAAGAGTTTGTTGCAAAACACAGGAGCTATCCAACAGTTGCTGAAAATGTATTATGGCAGATAGTCAGAAACAAAAAAATGGCGGGCTTCAAATTCAGAAGACAACATATTATCTCAAATTATATTGCCGACTTTGTTTGTTTGTCTGAACAATTGATAATTGAAGTAGATGGGCTCCAACATAAATTACCGGAAAATAAAAAAAACGATGAAGAAAGAACCAGTGATTTAAACAAACTTGGATTTGAAGTTATCAGGTTCACCAATGAACAAGTACTTCATGACACCGATAACGTAATTAGCAATATCATCTTGCGACTAAAAGAAAGAAACCAAGTGCTTAGAACGGCCAAAGTCCCCCCGTCGGGGGGATTTAGGGGGGCCGTATTCTTCTCCCTCCCCGGCGTTCCGCATGAAATGAAAGGACTGATTACCGATGAGGTAATTCCAAGGTTAAAAGAAATGTTTGACCTGCCCGCAATCGTTCACCGTACATTACTTACGGCAGGCATTGGAGAATCCATGCTTGCCGAACTGATTGAAGATTTTGAATCTTCCTTGCCGGAAAATATTAAACTGGCCTACCTGCCTAATTACGGCATGGTAAAACTGCGGCTTACAACTAAAGGTGATAAAGAGGAAGAAGTAGAGAAAATGGTTGAACCTTACTTCAGGACATTGCTGGAACTGACAAAAGAATACCTTGTTACAAACGAAGATGAAGGTCTTGAAAAAGTAGTTGGCAAATTGCTGAGAACAAAAAATAAAACCTTGGCTACAGCCGAAAGCTGTACAGGCGGGTACATTGCACATCTCATTACTTCGGTACCCGGATCATCTGCTTATTTTAAAGGAACTGTGGTGAGCTATGCAAACGAAATAAAAGAAAAAGTGCTGGGTGTAAAAAATGAAACCTTACTTTCCGTTGGTGCCGTAAGTGAGGAAACAGCTATTGAAATGGCAGCAGGAGTTCTAAAAGTCCTGAATACCGACTATGCCATTGCCGTAACCGGTATTATGGGACCCGATGGCGGCTCAGATGAAAAACCTGTTGGCACTGTATGGGTGGCCATAGGCAGTAAGACAAAAGTGGAAACACACAAATTGAACCTTCGGTTTGACAGGCAACGCAATATCAGTTTAACGGCCGTAAATGCCTTAAATCTGCTCAGAAAGTTCATCCTGAATGAACCATAGCAGCCAGCTTATTGGATTAGCTGGAAAACTTTACCTTTGACAAAACCGATTGCTTTTACCTGCCAACCCTTTCCCATCAGGTTTTGGCATTCTGCAATCTGAAATCAGAAATCAAAAATTGATTTATGGCTGTTGTTGATTTAATAATGCCGAAGCTGGGCGAAAGTATTATGGAAGCCACAATTCTGAAATGGCTGAAACAACCCGGCGACTCTGTGCAAATGGATGAAACTGTACTGGAAATTGCGACAGACAAAGTGGACAGCGAAGTGCCCAGTACCACAGCCGGTATTATTCATGAAATTCTCTTCAGCGTTAATGATGTTGTTCCGATTGGAACTGTAATTGCCAGGATTAAAACCGGAGCAGAAGAAGCAGTTAGTACTGCGCCGGTTGCAGCAGCCCCGGTTCAGGAATCATACAATGCCCCTGCACAGGAAGCTGTTGTCGTGGAAACTGTCAGTCATCAATCTTCAGGCTTTAAGCAGCAAACTTCAAACACTAACCCCAACCGTTTCTACTCTCCACTTGTGCTGAATATTGCCGCAAGCGAAGGAGTGAGCATGGTTGAACTGGAGAATATTCCCGGAACAGGGAACGAAGGAAGAGTAACCAAGAAAGATATTTTGCAGTATGTAAGCCAGAGGAAATCAGGAGGTCAGAGGCCGGAAGTAAGAAGTACGACAGACTCTATGGTTATACCGGTTGCAAAAGTGGAGCAGCAAGAACCAGAAACCAGCAACCAGCAACTAACCACCTACACCGGTAATGTAGAAATCATTGAAATGGACAGGATGCGGAAACTGATTGCCGACCACATGGTTCGCAGCAAGCAAACCAGCCCGCATGTTACCAGTTTTACTGAAGCCGATGTTACCAATATGGTGATGTGGAGAGAGAAAGTGAAAAAAGACTTTGAAAAGAGAGAAGGAACCAAACTTACTTTCACTCCTTTGTTTATCGAAGCTATTGTTCGCTGCATAAAAAAATTCCCGTTGGTAAACTGTTCACTTGACGGAAACAATATCATAGTAAAGAAAGATATTAATATCGGTATGGCCACCGCCCTGCCCTCTGGTAACCTGATAGTGCCTGTTATTAAAAATGCCGACCAGTTAAATATGGTTGGCCTCGCTAAACAGGTAAACAGCCTAGCAGATGCTGCCCGCAATGGAAAACTGAAAGCGGACGATACTCAAGGCGGTACATTTACCCTGACCAACGTGGGCACCTTTGGCAGCCTGATGGGGACACCGATTATCAATCAGCCGCAGGTAGCCATTCTTGCTGTGGGAGCTATAAAGAAAAGGCCTGTTGTAGTTGAAACACCGGCAGGAGACAGCATCGCCATCCGCCATATGATGTACCTGAGTATGAGCTACGACCATCGTATTGTTGATGGCAGCCTGGGTGCCACATTCCTTACGGCAGTAGCCAAGGAACTGGA
>CALLZY010000041.1 GCA_937858715.1 uncultured Chitinophagaceae bacterium
TGATATTTCAGCAATTTCAGGGAACTTTCTCTCCTTTATTTATGAATAATTCAGGCTAGACCATCACAGAAGCTTAAAAATATCGCTGCGCTATAAAACAAAAACCGATCCTGTAAAACTTCGATGAAAACCTGCCACGCCAGACACACTAATTAGAACACTACCCAAGGAGCTACAAATTCATTTACACAAAATTATTTACACGCCTGTTAGCAAAAATATCCCTACTGTCAGATCAAGTACTGACTATTACAATTAAGCATTGGGATCAGTTATTTTTTGTTTTGTCACTTTAAATATACTGATTTTCAGAGATATCTGAAAACTCCCAGTGCTTCTTTTTATGACATTTCTTAACTTTTTCTTACTTGCGAAACTTCAGTTAATGATTTTAAATTGCGCTTCGTTCTTTTATAGCTACTAATACAATCTCTCCATCAAGATTTTGTTCTTTCACTAATACCTGTGAACCTGGAGGAAATTCCCAATTCTCATCGTCAGGATTATAAATCTCAAAACCTTTTATTTCATAAATACCATCATTTATTTCAACTGCAGGAACAGGTCTGTAAACCTTCGTTCCTTCATTAAGTAACTGTACATACACCTTCTTTTCCATATATGCTTAATATTTATATCCAGGCCCTCCGACATGAATAAGCTCCTTTGTAACATTATCAACTACAACAGACTGGCCTGTAGTTGGATGAACATACCTTGTAGCTCCATTAGCCTCATTTATCATATTTACAGCATCAAAACTCTTTCCATTGGTTATAGCTTCTGTAACCTGTTCGGGAGTCCAGCCTCGTTTAGAAAACTGACTTGCCCACTTAGTTTCAGATTTGAAAGCTCCATAAACCCACTTGCCCTCGGTTGCTACCGCATTAGCGGTTGCCCCAACAGCCTCAGTACCTGCGACTGCTTTTGATAATGCATTTAATCCTTTTGTAGTCACTACTGCCAAACCAACCGTGACTATCGCTTTACCTGTAAGTTCACCTGCCTTTTCGCCTGTTTTATCATTCTTGACCTCCTGGATAGTATTGGTAACATTTTGTTTTACATTATTTACAGCCTGTTTTGGATCTGATACGACAGTTGCAACTGTTGCTGCCCTTTCTATCTGAGCAGCCGGTGATTGATCTATAGTTTTGATTAATCCTTTTGCAGTATTTCCAAGACCTTCAACAATACCCTTTCCAACACCTTTTATAAAGTCCCATATCCCCATTCCGTCGGGATCAATAAACCTTAAAGGATTGTCAACACCATAGTTGTATGGGCTCCACCTTCTGTAAGATTCGGCTAACGGATCAGGTGTTGTCCAACGTGCTATCTGGGGGTCATAGAACCGTGCACCGTAATCATACCAGTATAGTTTTTTGTTATTGATCAGGTCATTCTGGAGTTCTTTGCCGTTGTAGCCATATTTGAAAACAGGTCCGTTGTATTCAGCGATAGTCATACCGAACGGGTAGTAATCTTTTTGACTTTCAATGGTACCACCGGTTCCGTTAGTATTAACAATCATGCGCACACTTCCCAGGTGATCTTTCAGGTAATACTTATACTTCTCGGACTCTGATGGATCAATATAGCCTTCCTCGTGTATAATGTAATTTAAAGAACTCCCTTTATATACGAAGTTTCCTGCATAATAGCTTGTATCGTTCTCTGTGCCCACTTTTGCCAGCTTCATACCCGAAGCATCGTAAATATACTTAGTTTTTTCAGTGGTTGTTCCGATTTGTTTTGGCAGGTTCAGGTAATTGTAAAGAATATTTGTATAACCCTTATTGAGATCAGCGGTCGGGTTACCGTTGCCGTCGAAAGAGTATTCCTTAATGCTATCTGCGCTATTTACGAAGCCGTTGGTTCCGGAGGCATCCTCCACCTTGTTGAGAAGGTTGCAGATGCCATGGAGGTCTCAATAGATCAACTCGTCTATGGTGACCAGGATAATAAAGCTGAACAGTCGATCTCGGATCGTGAGCTCCTATCGATGTTCAAAAAGGTTCAGCTGCTTAGCGAACGCCAGAAAGAGACCGTTAAGGATTTCTTGTCATCTTATATCTTTACAAACGATCTGAAGCAAAAACTGGCGTAATCATTATAAAGTCCTCTTACTGCTTAAACTAAATGAACGAGATTGAACCTAAAATACTCCCATTGGTTAAGGCCCTTAATTCTACCGGACTGGTCAGTACATTTTCAAGTTGTGAAGGTCATTTCGATGAGATGAACAGATTCACTGACCATAGCAAAGCTGATGTAAGATTTGATCCTGAGGATAATGTATCAGATCATGATATTGAAAAATTTATCTCGTACATTATTATCCAGGTTTAACAACTTGTACAGTTTCTCACCGGTAATAGCAACTGCTCACAAATTGTATGCTCCCATTGCTCCTGAAGAAAACGAGGAAATTGATTTTGTTTATGTGATTCAATTAATCCCTTTCGACCAGGGGGATTCTCCGGACAAAAAAAGAAGAGATATTGATAAAGCTATATTAGATGCATCTGCCATAATAAAAGAGTATCCCCCTGCCTGAGGTTCATCATAATAACAAAACCCGGTAATGAACCGAGTTTTGTTGTTATAGTTATTAAGGAGAGAGAGGAAGATATCTTTTTATCTGTTTCTGTAAATACCTGTATTTAGATAACTTACCATGTCGCTTTTCAACTACTTCATAATTATAAAACGTCATCAATTCTCCAGGAAAAGCCGCATTCACAAAAAGACCTTCTTTATTTTCAGATAAGTTGTTTATTATTATCTTATAAGAATCACTGTTATCATAGCCAGGAAGTTGAACATAACAACTAAAAAAACGTTTGCTATTTTTAATTAAGAAGGTTTCAATGCTATCCAAGAGGCTTTTAGAAAGCTCTTTCTTAGATATTAATCTAAACCCATTTATCCTACCTATAGAATCAGTTTCCCATGTTGTCAATAATGTTACATCTTTTTCAAGAAGCTCAACCACTTTATTTTCACCTAAATTCTCTATTAAGGTCAAAGCAAACACTGCTGAGTTCTTTTTCGTGCAGTCATTATCAAAACTAATATTCACCTGTGAATATATTGGAAACCCTAAACAGCATAGAGTTAAAATTATTGAAAATCTAATTGCCATATGCCTTATTTGCCATTTTTATCAAACTAGACGGAGAAACTGTTGTGCTTGCTTTGTAATGCCTATTCATGAAGGAAAACTTCTTATTATATTTAGCATAAGCATTAGCAGCAATTTTATAGCTATCAAGAAAACTTTTAGAATTTACATTGGTTGGTGTAATTTGCATATTCTCATTCCCATAGTCTCCATTATAAACTCTACTTTGAATAGCTCCCATTCCTCCAATAAAAGCAATACCGTTCCCAGCCTCAACTTCTATTGCAGTTACACTTAATTTAGCTTCAAATTCAAAGTTAAAATCACCAGTAGCGTAACAATCCTTATTATCATTTTGATAGGCATGAAAAAGTTCTTCAATGAAAGCCTGTGAATTAATGCTAGTATTTTTATATGTAATGGTTCCTCCCCCTTCATCAGGCTCAAATTGCCCATCGACCCTACTTCCATCTTCTCGTTTGACTGTTTTCCCAAATTTGGCAACGTAAATCTTTTCCGATTTTTCTAAAGAGGTATACATCGTATTGAATAGTTTACTCTTTTCTTTAAGTGATGACACTCTTGCTTGATATCGTTCTAATTTCCTTCTGGACATATTAGATACGTCTACGCTATCCCCATTGACATCAATAAATAGAATTGGATTATTGGCACCATACTGGTAGGGAGAGAAATTGAAATATTTCTCAGCGAACCTGTCTTGTGTATGGAACCGTCCTATTTGTGCATCATAGAACCTCGCTCCGTAATCCTGTTAGTCTACTCCCAAAAATTGGCACTCAAAAAAGCTTCAGGAACTCCAAAACCAGGAGTTGTTCAAAGAACGTTCTGATGTTTAAAGATACCTTTTTTCTTTTAGTTGAGATAATTGAAAGATGATTTCAGTTAAAAAGAAAATGGTGGTAACGTTGCTCACGGTTTCTTCTGCAACAGAACTTTACACTGCGGCTTAACTTTGGCTTAGATACAGACCTGAGTGGGCGGGAGGGGAAGTGTCAAGGTTTCCGGCAAAAAGTTTTTGGCAGGCACCCGAAGGGCCCCGACCTTGACTGCGGGTGGGCGGAAGCTACCTTGATCTAAGCCAAAACTTAAGTAATTTCTCACACCAGCTTTGTGAGTTTTAAATGAACTACCGGGGATTCCCCGTTTGTTCCGGGAGCTCTCTTTCTGGCGGGCTGGCCACAAGGGCTATTGAATATACTGTCACATTATAGGCCTGGCCACAGTGTGATCACGCTCTGACGGATATGCCTGCAGCTGCGGACCTTCGGGTTTATCTGCC
>CALLZY010000042.1 GCA_937858715.1 uncultured Chitinophagaceae bacterium
GAAAGAGTGGTAGAAAGAATATTGCCCCCTTCGGAAGAATAACCAAATGCTTTTAACTGGTTTTTATCACTGAAGTACTCTTCTCTGAGTGTGAGGCCAAACCAGGACAGCGGGTCATAGTTCAGGTACAAAGCAGCGCCACCCCATGATTTGTTTTTGATGTTCTTTGCACCATCCCAGAATTGAGTGGCATTGAGTGTCCCATTTACACCGATGTTGAATTTGTCGTTGAACTTAGCTGTAACTACTGCATCGAACTGGTTGGTGACAGATGTGTCGGGGTTTTTTCCTTCCACATAGTTCAGGTAAATTTTTATTTTATCAGTAGGGGCGAAACTGTACTGTGCGATGACAAACTTTTTGTTGATGTGGTCTTCAGCAGGGATCCTGTAATCTGTGGCGTTAGAAACACCAAGCATAAAACTATGTTTGCCTTTTGATACTTCTGCTTTTAAACCTGTATGTGAGAAAGGTCCGTTGGTGAACATATAACTCATGCTGTAGTTCCGGTTAAGTTGCGGGTCAAGCAGTTCGTACCCGACATGTGTGGCCCATGTGCCGGCAGTAAACTTCAGCCAGTCGGTTGGTGAATAACTGATATAGAGTTGTTTAATTGCCTGTGTAATTCCTTCATCAGTGTATGAGAAATCTTTTGCTCTCTGGCCAAATCCAAGATCGGCCACTGCATTAATTTTATCTCCCTTATGTTCTAATTTAACACTTGCCATTCCTAATGAAAAGGCATTGTGTGATTGTGTAAAACTGGTGAGGCTGTTGGCTGTTGATTTAGCAAAATCATATTTGAAATAAACATCAGCAGAACCTGTAATGGTCAGGACTGGCTCTTTTGGAGCTGCTTCCGGAGCAGCAGAAGCTGAGTCGGGGATGGGAGTATAAACAACTGAGGCAGTTTGAGAAATTGCGATGTGTGCAGACAGCATGGTTATTGCTGCCACAAAATATTTTTGTAACATTGTAATACATTTTAGATGTTAAGAAAAGGGCACAGCAGGAATAGGCTTTTGCGAGAAGATTATTCCGATTAATGCAGTGCCTTTTTCGATTTTATTTATTTAGGTTAATGGCTGACAGATTTTTCTTCAACTGTTCCATTGTTATGAACCAATAATGTTCCCTGTACGTATTTTTCGTTGTGTTGTGTAGCATCCAGGCCTTCTTCTTCCTCTTCTTCACTTACCCTCATCGGGATTACGAAATTGATAAATTTAAATATGCCATATGAAACTGCAAAGCTGTAAGCAGCCACAATTGCAAGTGCTTTCAACTGGGTAAAGAAGAACTCTGGATTACCATAGAATAATCCTTCCGGGCCGCCTTTTATTCCATGAACAGCGGTGCTGGCGAACACACCTGTAAGCACCATGCCCGTCATGCCACCTAAGCCGTGGCAGGGGAATACGTCCAGTGTATCGTCTAATTTTGATTTCTGTTTGATACTGACAGCAATGTTTGAAACAAGGGCGCCAACCACACCGATGATGATACTTTGGGGGATACCTACATATCCGGATCCGGGAGTAATAGCCACCAGGCCAACAACAGCACCAATACAGAAACCAATAACAGAAGGTTTTTTACCTTTTATTACATCGAAGAACATCCAGGCAAGACCTGCTGCAGAAGCAGCCGTTGTGGTTGTACCTAAGGCGTTAACCGCAAGTGGAGTTGAGCCCACAGCCGAACCGGCATTGAAACCAAACCAGCCGAACCACAATAACCCGGTTCCAATAAGTACATAAGGAACGTTTGCCGGTGGAATTTCCTTTTGCTCAATATGCGACCTTCTTCTTTTCAATACCATTGCTCCTGCAAGCGCAGCACAACCTGCTGTAATATGAACAACTGTACCTCCGGCAAAATCCCAAGCTCCCATTTTTGCCAGAAATCCTTCAGGATGCCAGCTCCAATGGGCAACAGGTGCATATACAAGCAGCGAAAACAGTACTATAAACAGCAGGTAAGATGTAAACCGGATTCTTTCTGCTACAGCACCTACGACCAGTCCGGGAGTGATGATGGCGAACATCAGTTGAAACAGCGAGAACAGGGATAGAGGAATTGTGTTTGCGGCAGGCCAGGCAGCCCCGGATTTCACGCCGTTATAAAAGGCGTAGGTTCCGGGATTACCCAACAGTCCGTTAATGGATTCTCCAAAAGCAAGACTAAATCCGCAGGTTATCCAAAGCACTCCAACCACACCGGCGGCAACAGTACTCTTGATCATGGTTGAAATCACATTTTTGCGATGTACCATACCGCCGTAAAAAAAGGCCAGGCCAGGAGTCATCAGGAAAACCAATGCTGTCGAAACAAGCACCCAGGCAATATCAGCTGAACTGTATTGCGGGTCGTTTGGACCTGGTACAAAATCGGCCGCCGGCTTAATAAACATGGCAATTATTGCAACCGCTACTAACAGTACAAATGGCAAGATTTGTTTTGCTTTTCTTCTACTCATGCTTTACAATTTAAAAATATTAATAATGTTGAATAATTATTGTGAAAATACTTTTTAATTAGTATAACACTTGTTAGTTATATAAATATTAATTATATTAATATGAATAAAATGAGAATAATGATTGCTAAATGCAAAAAAATAAGCACTTAGATAAGTGCTTATTTTTTTTAATGTATTGTTTAAAGCAGAATTTCAGAAGAATTGAAGTATTGCATCCTTGGTTTCCAATATTGAAAAATTGTTGTTATTGAGAAACTCATCCACTTTTCTGGCACATTCCCTGCCTTCGCTTATAGCCCAAACTACAAGGCTTTGCCCACGGCGCATATCGCCTGCTGCAAAAACTTTGGAGATATTGGTGCGGTATTCTTTTTCGGTCGCTTTTACATTACCTCTTTCGTCAAGGTCAATTCCCAGGTCAGAGAGCAGTCCTGTTTGCTGCGGATGCAGAAATCCCATTGCCAGCAATGCCAGTTCACAAGGAATTTCTCTTTCGCTGCCGGATACTTCAACAAAACTTGCAGGGCGGCTATCAACAATCTTCCACTCCAGGTCAACAATTCTGAGTGCTTTCAGATTGCCATTTCCGTCGCCGATAAATTCTTTTGTTGCCACTGCCCATTTTCTGTCGCAACCTTCTTCATGCGAAGTGGTTGTTTTTAACAGCATAGGGTAGGAGGGCCAGGGCATATGATCATTTCTTTCTGACGGCGGTTTAGGCAGCAGTTCAAACTGTGTTACTGATTTTGCACCGTGCCTGTTTGAAGTTCCCACACAATCGCTGCCGGTATCACCACCACCGATAACAACTACATTTTTGCCAGAAGCTTTAACTTCTTTGTCCAGAATATTACTTTCAATTTCTGCATTTGCAAGAAAATCTTTACCGGTAACCCGTTTGTTATTCTGCTTTAAGAAATCCATGGCAAAGTGAACGCCGTTTAATTCCCTTCCGGGAACGTTCAGGTTGCGGGGAACGGTGCTGCCGCCTGCCAGAACAATAGCATTGTATTCTCTGAGTAAATCGTTGATGCTTACATTAACGCCAACATTTGCATGGCATTTAAACACCACACCTTCTTCTTCCATTACTGCCACTCTTCTGTCAATAACCCATTTTTCAAGTTTGAAATCTGGAATGCCGTAACGTAATAATCCTCCGGGAGCATCATCTCTTTCAAATACAGTTACTGAATGGCCTGCGTAGTTTAATTGTGCTGCTGCCGCTAGTCCGGCAGGGCCAGAACCAATAACAGCAACTTTTTTCCCTGAACGGAGATTGGGTTTCCTGGGTGTTACAAAACCTTTTTCGAACGCAATCTCGATGATATGTTTCTCAATTTCTTCAATTGTTATCGCAGGCTGGTTGATGCCGAGAACACAGGCGGTTTCGCAGGGAGCGGGGCAGATGCGACCGGTGAATTCAGGAAAATTATTGGTTGAAGAGAGAATATCATATGCCTCTTTCCAATTCTTTTTATACACGGCATCATTAAATTCCGGTATCACATTTCCCAACGGACATCCGTTGTGGCAAAATGGAACACCGCAGTTCATACAACGGGCTGATTGCTGATTCAGTTTTTCATCGCTGAATTTTTCAACAAACTCATTGTAGTGCTTCAAGCGTTGTTCAACCGGTTGCTTGCCCGGGAGTTCTCTGTTATATTCTTTAAATCCTGTTGGTTTGCCCATGAGATGTGAATATGTTAATTAGTTTATTAGAGTTGATCAGTCTGCACTTGCTACGCCTTTGTCTTCGCTGTATTGTTCTTTTGCTGCAACACTTTTTTATAATCTCTTGGAAATACTTTTACGAAGTGTTTTAGCTGGTTGTCAAGATCGCCGAGCAGGAATTTGGCCACACTGCTGCCAGTGTAATCATAGTGCTTTTGTATCATGGTAAACAGTTCATTCTTGTCGTTCAGGTCGCACTCATCAAGGTCAACCATTTCCTGGTTACAGTTGTTGGCAAATCTTCCTTTTATATCATATACATATGCGATGCCTCCGCTCATGCCTGCAGCAAAGTTTCTTCCCGTATCTCCAAGAATTACCACCTGGCCGCCGGTCATGTATTCGCAGCCATGGTCGCCGATAGATTCGACAACAACATTTGCTCCGGAGTTTCTTACGCAGAAACGTTCCCCGGCTTTGCCCCTGATAAATGCTTCGCCAGAAGTGGCCCCATAGAATGCCACATTTCCGATGATGCTGTTATCTTCAGGGGTGTATGTCGCTTCTTTTGGAGGATAAATGATGAGCCTGGCACCACTTAGCCCTTTACCGAAATAGTCATTAGCATCTCCTTCGAGTTCAAGTGTAATACCTTTTGTATTGAAGGCGCCAAAACTTTGCCCTGCAGTGCCATTGAAATTGAAATGAACAGTATTGTCTGCCAATCCTTCGGCTTTATATTTTTTGGTTATTTCGTTGGAAAGAATGGTGCCTACAGTGCGGTCAGTATTCTTTATTGCAAATGCTGCTGTAACTTTTTCTTTTTTATCAATCGCAGGGGTAGCAGCTTCTAATAATTTCCAGTCAAGACTATCGGCCAATCCATGGTCTTGCGATTCTGCACAATGCAAAGCTGTGTACATTGAGTTGGGTTCTTTATACAGTACAGCCGACAAGTTCAGGTTTTTATACTTCCAGTGCTGAATATTTTCTCTTACTTCAAGGTTATCAACCTGACCAATCATTTCGTCAACAGTTCTGAAACCAAGGTCGGCCATAATTTCTCTCAGCTCCTGGGTTATCATTTTAAAGAAGTTCACTACATGGTCTGGGTCGCCTTTAAACCTGCCACGAAGCTCCGGGTCTTGTGTGGCCACACCTACAGGGCAGGTGTTCATGTGGCATTTGCGCATCATAATGCAACCTTCCACAATTAGGGCGGCAGTGGCAATGCCCCATTCTTCAGCACCAAGCAGAGCCGCGACAGCAATATCTCTTCCGGTTTTTAACTGTCCATCAGCCTGCACCACCACACGGCTGCGCAGTTTGTTTTTCACCAGTGTCTGATGCGTTTCTGCAAGTCCCAGTTCCCACGGCAGTCCTGCATGTTTAATAGAACTCACCGGTGATGCACCGGTGCCGCCATCATAACCGGCAATCAAAACCACATCAGCTTTTGCTTTAGTAACACCGGCGGCTATAGTACCAACACCAGCTTTACTTACCAGTTTCACACTTATTCTTGCCTGCCTGTTGGCATTCTTTAAATCATAAATCAGCTGGGCAAGGTCTTCAATTGAATAGATGTCGTGGTGCGGAGGAGGAGAGATTAATCCCACACCCGGCGTACTGTGTCTTGTTTTGCCGATCCAATCATCCACTTTATGTCCGGGCAATTGTCCGCCTTCACCGGGCTTGGCGCCCTGTGCCATTTTTATTTGCAGTTCATCGGCTTCAGTTAAATACAAACTGGTTACACCGAATCTCGCCGAAGCAACCTGCTTGATTGCACTGCGCATAGAATCGCCATTTGGCAACGGCTCGTATCTTTTTTCATCTTCACCACCTTCACCCGTATTGCTTTTTCCTCCCAAGCGGTTCATAGCAATGGCCAGTGTGGTGTGGGCTTCCCATGAAATGGAACCGAAGCTCATTGCACCGGTGGCAAAGCGTTTATAAATTTTTTCTGCTGACTCTACTTCATCAATACTGATAGATGGCCTGTTTTTTCTGAACTGGAACAGGCTGCGAAGTGTACAGGCTTTCTCGCTTTGGTCGTTAACAGATTTTGAATATTTCTTAAATGTAGCGTAGTCATTCATTTTAGTTGCATGTTGCAACAGGTGAATGGTTTGCGGATTGAACAGGTGAAATTCTCCCTTTCTCTTCCACTGATAAATGCCTCCAACAGGCAGCCTGTCAGCAGGAATATCTTTTTTGCTGAAAGCAAAGTAATGTTTGGCAAGAACTTCCCGGGCAATTTCATCTAACCCCATTCCTTCTATCCGGGAAGTTGCACCGGTAAAATACTTGCTTACTACATCTTTGTTCAATCCAAGTATTTCAAAAATCTGGGCACCCTGGTATGACTGCAACGTGGAGATGCCCATTTTTGAGAATACTTTAAGCAATCCGTCATTTACTGCTTTGATGTAGTTCTTCTTTAACTCATCTTCTGTTAAGGTAGTTTGCAGTTTACCTGTTTCCAGTAAGTCTCTTATTGAAGACATGGCGAGGTAAGGGTTGATTGCTGTTGCACCGAAGCCAATAAGACATGCGAAATGATGCACTTCCCAAACATCTCCGGCTTCAACAATAATACCTACCTGGCCTCTCATCCCTTTGCGGATAAGGTGGTGATGTATGGCCGATGTTGCCAGTAGTGACGGGATAGGAGCATGGTTAGAGTCAATGGCCCTGTCCTGAAGAATCAATACTTTAAAACCATCCTCTACTGCATCCACAGCGTATTGGCAGATTCTGTCCAGACCTCTTTTCAAAGAACCCGGTTTGCCATCAGCACGGAAATAACATTGAATCGTTTTTGATGTAAACAAGCCTGTATCAATACTCCTGATTTTTTCCAGTTCATAATTACTTAGCACCGGATGCTTGAGTGCCACACTGTGACAGGTAAGCGGATCTTCGACAAGCAGGTTGCCATTATTGCCGGCAAATGTAGCCAGCGACATTACCAGCCTTTCACGAATGGGGTCAATCGGGGGATTGGTAACCTGTGCAAACAACTGCTTGAAATAACTGCTAAGGTGCTGCGGCTGGTCGCTTAAGACAGCCAGCGGCACATCGGTTCCCATCGAGCCAATAGGCTCTTTCCCTTCAAGTGCCATTGGTGCAATGATTGTATCGAGGTCTTCGGTGGAGAAGCCAAATGTTTTTTGATATTTAAATACCTGTTCATGCTCCAGGTGTGTGAACATGATTCTTGGCTGAGGCAATTCCTCAAGCCTGATTTTATATTTATTCAACCATTCGCCATACGGTTTTTGAGAACAGATGTCTTTCTTCAAATCTTCATCGCTGATGATTTTTCCTTTTTCCATATCCACCACAAACATCTTTCCGGGTTGCAAACGGCCTTTCTCCAGGATAAGTGCCGGTTCAACAGGTAATGCGCCGGTTTCAGACGCCATGATGACACGGTCATCTTTCGTAACGCAATATCTTGACGGACGAAGACCGTTTCTGTCTAAAGTGGCACCAATAATTTTTCCATCAGTAAATGAAATAGAAGCTGGCCCGTCCCACGGTTCCATAAAGCAGGAATGGAATTCATAAAAGGCTTTTTTCACCGGGTCCATCTCATCATGTCCATCCCATGCTTCCGGTATCAGCATCATCATTACATGTGGTAAAGAACGGCCAGTAAGAGTCAACAGTTCAATCATGTTATCGAGACAAGCAGAATCACTCTGTCCTTCCGTAACGATTGGCAGCAGCATTTCCATTTCTTCATGAGTGAAATATGGAGATGTGAATCCTTTTTCGCTTGTTTTGAGCCAGTTTAAATTTCCCTGCAGGGTATTAATCTCTCCGTTGTGTGCAATAAAACGGAAAGGCTGTGCCAGTTTCCAGGAAGGAAAAGTATTAGTGGCAAATCTCGAGTGTACCAGACCAAATGCACTTACTACCCGTTTATTACTTAGATCTGGAAAATATTGTCTTACCTGGTGGCTGGTTAATTGCCCTTTGTAAACAATTGTTTTGTAAGAAAGGGATGCGATGTAAAAACCTATTTCGTCTTTCCTTACTGTGTTGTTGATGATGTGAGAAGCATAATTACGCAGTATGAAAAGTTTTCTTTCAAACTCGTCAGGGTTTGAAATATGATCGGGGCAGGCAACAAATATCTGTTCAATCTCCGGTTCTACGCTTAAAGCTGTTGGGCCAATGCCATCTGTGTTAACCGGAACTTTTCTGTAGGTAAGTACCTCAATGCCTAATTTTTCAGCAGTGCGGTTCAGGATTTCACGGCATTCTTCTCTTAACCGGATTTCCTTTGGAAAGAAAACCATACCTGCTGCATATTTTCCGAAAGATGGCAGGTGTACTCCTGATTTCAAACATTCGTCAAAGAAAAACTCATGCGGTGTCTGAATCATAATGCCGGCTCCATCACCGGTATTATTCTCACAGCCACAGGCACCACGGTGTTCCATATTTTCCAATACAGTCAGTGCATCAGAAATATGCTGGTGCGACTTATGTCCTTTTATATTTGCAACAAATCCGATGCCGCATGCATCATGCTCAAAAGAAGGATGATATAATCCCTGGTTGCCTGCCATGTAGTAAATGTTAGTTTTAAATAATACAGCCGTTAACTCAATTTCATACAGCAAGCAAACGACTGAAAATACAAATTAGCTTTCAAACGGATACCAGTTTTTCAAAGCAATTATCCACACATTGTGTGGACAGGGTTTCTAAATTAAATAGCCAAACAGTTGATCGTTCTTGTTTATTTCCGAGAACCCAATATTTGAAGTCCTCATCTTTTGCAATAGCAAATCATAATCCGTACGGCTTTGCAACTCAATGCCAACTAATGCCGGTCCATTCTCTTTGTTTGTTTTCTGCATATATTCAAAACGGGTTATGTCATCTGTAGGGCCGAGTACGTTGTTTACAAATTCTTTCAAAGCTCCGGGACGCTGCGCAAAACTGATAAGGAAATAATGTTTCAATCCTTCATATTGGAGGCTTCGTTCCTTTATTTCCTGCATCCTGTCAATGTCGTTGTTGCTGCCGCTTACGATGCAAACAACATTTTTTCCTTTTATTTCGTCAGCATAATCATCCAGGGCGGCGATGGATAGTGCACCTGCAGGCTCGGCTACAATAGCATCCTCGTTATACAATTTGAGAATAGTTGTACATACCTTTCCTTCAGGTACAAGGTGCATATCATCCAGCACTTCTTTGCATATGTCAAAGGTTAAGTCGCCAACTCTTTTTACTGCTGCTCCATCTACAAACCTGTCAATAGAATCAAGTGTAACCGGATAACCATTTTTAAGTGCTTCAAACATGGCCGGGGCACCTTCAGGTTCCAGACCTATGAGTTTGGTCTTTGGCGAATAAGTTTTAAAATAAGAACCAACACCGGCACTTAAGCCTCCACCTCCAACCGGGATAAAGAGATAATCAAGGCCTCCTCCATCTCCTCCGAAGGAGGAGGGCAGGTCGTTTAACTGCTCAATTATCTCAACGCCAACTGTTCCCTGTCCTTCAATTATTTTATAGTCATCAAAAGGGGGTATAAAAGTCATCTTGTTTTCTTCTGTATATTTCTTTGCGGCAATAGCACAATCATCAAAGGTGTCACCCACAAGGATTGTCTCTATGTTTTCTTCACCAAACATACTTACCTGGTTTACCTTTTGCTTTGGCGTAATCACAGGCATAAACACAACACCTTTTGCTTTCAGTTTCCGGCAACTGTATGCAAAGCCCTGTGCATGGTTTCCGGCACTGGCACATACGACACCTTTTTCAAGTTGTTCTTTTGGCAATGTGCTCATCATGTTATAGGCTCCCCGCAGTTTATAGCTGCGTACCACCTGGAGATCTTCCCTTTTCAGATAAACATTGCAGCCGTACTTTTTGGAAAGCCGGGTATTGCGTTGTAATGGAGTTTTGTGCACTACTTTTTTCAAACGCAATGCTGCAGCGATGAAATCCAATGATGTATTATTTGTTGTTGAGCTCATTTCAATTATGTTTTCTACAATGACTGCAAGCTTTTTCAGGACTGGCAGTCTTTGCAGAATGATTTTATATCACAGCTTAAGCTTTTGAAGGCTGATTCTCCGGACGAAGAGAACGAACTGTTTTTCCGGCTTGCCACAATTCACTTTCACGCAGCTCTTTTAATTCTTCTTCCAGTTTTTCACGGTAGTCTGCTTTGCTGTTACTGTCAATAGAACGCTGTGATTCTTTGCCAGTGGCTACACTGTCGTATAATTCATTAAACACAGGTGCAGTAGCATCCCGGAATTTTTTCCACCAGTCTAAGGCACCACGTTGTGCAGTGGTTGAGCAGTTGGCATACATCCAGTCCATACCGTTTTCGGCTACCAATGGCATTAATGATTGTGTGAGTTCTTCCACCGTTTCATTAAATGCTTCCGAAGGAGAGTGGCCTCTTTCACGCAATACCTGGTATTGTGCTGCGAAAATGCCTTGTATGGCCCCCATCAAAGTGCCTCTTTCACCAGTAAGGTCGCTGTACACTTCTTTTTTGAAATCGGTTTCAAACAAGTAACCGCTTCCCACTGCAATCCCCAGCGCAATGACACGGTCAAAAGCTTTTCCTGTTGCATCCTGGAAAATGGCATAGGAACTGTTAAGTCCACGGCCTTGCAGGAACATTCTTCTTAGAGAAGTACCACTGCCTTTCGGTGCCACTAAGAATACATCAACATCTTTGGGAGGAACGATGCCGGTTTGTTCATTGAAAGTTATGCCAAAGCCATGTGAGAAATATAAGGCTTTACCTGGCGTCAAATGCTTTTGAACAGTTGGCCATAATGCGATTTGTGCAGCATCGCTTAACAGATAGCAAATGATAGTTCCTTTTTGCAGGGCTTCCTCAATTTCAAATAAAGTTTCGCCGGGCACAAATCCGTCAGCGATAGCTTTGTCCCATGTCTTAGAGTTTTTTCTCTGACCTACTATTACATTAATTCCATTGTCTTTTTGGTTTAATGCCTGGCCGGGGCCCTGCACACCATAACCGATAACAGCCACAGTTTCATTTTTGAGCACTTCCTGTGCTTTGCTTAGCGGGAACTCTTCCCTGGTTACTACGTTTTCTTCAACGCCGCCGAAATTTAATTTTGCCATGATTATCTGTTTTGTATTTGTTTTAGTGATTGTTTACATTGAAAACACTTTTTCATTTTCATTTAGGAACTCATTTTCTATTGCCTCCTCACCTGGTTCTTTCATCTCAAATTCTTTTAGTCTTTCATGGAACCTGTTACTGCCTTTGATAATGCCCACACGGCCCGTTCTTACAAACTCTATGAGGCCGTAAGGTTCCAGCACTTTAATCAGTGCTTCAGTTTCTTCCCGGTGACCCGCAACTGCGAAAACGGTATAGTCTTTTCTGATGACTACTGTGTGTGCTCCATTTTCCCTCAATAGCCTTTCTACTTTTACTTCAGATGCGATAATGTCAGTTGGCACTTTATACAATGCCAGTTCCTGCCAAACGATTTCGTTTTCGGTATTGTAATATGCTTTTAGCACATCCACCTGTTTTTCAATCTGCCTGCACAGCTTTCTCACAACGTCTTCATATTCGTTAATGACGATAGTAAAACGGTGTACACTGTCCACCTCGGTAGGGGAAGTGTTCAGGCTGTCTATGTTAATTTTTCTTCTGGAGAAGATAATGGCAATACGATTCAGTAAACCAACATGGTTCTCCGTATAAACTGTAATTGTAAACTCTTGTTTGTTCATCTTCTGCAATTGAATAGTTTAAATTTCTTCTTTACTTAAAACGATTTCTGCAACCCCACGTCCCTGTGGCACCATCGGAAAAACATTGTTTTCCTTGCCAACCATCACTTCCAGCAGGAATGTGCCATCGGAGTGAAGCAGTTCTTTTATTGCTTCTTTTAAATCTTTCCTTTCTGAAATGCTTTTACCGGGAATGCCAAAACCTTTTGCCACCTGTACAAAATCCGGGCTTTGAATATCTACAAACGAATATCTTTTTTCATGGAATAGTTGCTGCCACTGCCTCACCATACCTAAAAAATTATTGTTGAGGATAAGCAATTTTACATTTGGCTTAAACTGCATTATGGTGCCCAGTTCCTGGATAGTCATCTGAAAACCACCATCTCCAATTATCGCTACTACCGTTCTGTCTGGTGCGCCATAGCTGGCACCTATTGCAGCAGGCAAGGCATAGCCCATCGTTCCTAAGCCGCCACTGGTTATATTACTTTTACTATGATTGAACTTTGCATAACGGCAAGCCACCATCTGGTGTTGTCCAACATCGGTAACGATGATAGCATTACCGTTGGTTTGTTCATTCAGGGTTTTTATCACTTCACCCATGGTAAGTATTTCGCCGGTTGGGTTCAGTTCATCATGAATTACTTTTTCTTCTTCTTTTTGCTTGTATTCTTCAAATTTTTGCAGCCATTGCGGATATACTTTTTGCTCAATTAAACCAGTAAGCATTGGCAGCGTTTCTTTGCAATCACCCCATACTGGCACATCGGCTTTTACGTTTTTGTCAATTTCAGCTGGGTCAATATCCAGATGAATGACTTTTGCCTGCTTGGCATATTTATCCAAACGTCCTGTTACACGGTCATCGAAACGCATACCGATTGCAATCAGCACATCACATTCATTGGTTAATACATTCGGACCATAATTGCCATGCATACCCAGCATTCCCATTGCCAGCGGATGATCAGTGGGAATAGCACTCATGCCCATTATCGTCCATGCAGCGGGAATACCAGCTTTCTCAATAAATGCTGTAAATTCCTTTTCTGCTTTGCCGAGAATAACTCCCTGGCCGAAGATGACAAAAGGTTTCTCTGCTGCATTAATCAGCTTTGCTGCTTCTTCAATATACTCTTTACGAACGATTGGCTTGGGACGATAGCTGCGGATATGTTCACATTTCTCGTAGCCGGAATATTCAAACAATTGCAACTGGGCATTCTTGCTGATGTCAACAAGTACAGGCCCGGGCCTTCCGCTGTTGGCAATATAAAAAGCCTTTGCAAGTACATGCGGGATTTCATTAGCATCTGTCACCTGATAATTCCATTTTGTAACAGGAGTTGTAATGTTGATTACATCAGTTTCCTGGAAAGCATCTGTGCCCAGCAGGTGTGCAAATACCTGTCCTGTTATACAAACAACAGGAGTGGAGTCAATCATGGCATCTGCCAAACCTGTTACAAGGTTTGTTGCTCCTGGCCCGCTGGTTGCAAATACAACCCCTGTTCTTCCACTAGACCTTGCATAGCCTTGAGCAGCATGAATAGCTCCCTGCTCATGACGGACCAATATGTGTTTGAGTTTGTCGTTGTAATCATATAGGGCATCATATATAGGCATGATAGCACCACCGGGATAACCGAAGATAGTGTCCACTCCCTCGGCAATCATTGCTTCTAATACTGCTAAAGAACCACTTATGCCCCCATCCCCTGAAGGGGAGATTGCAGGTGTCTTTTTTTCTGCTGCTGCTTTCATATTCTGTATTGTCTCCATAATCATTTGCTTTTGTGAACATTTTTAACTTTAGGAATTTCATGTCCTGGGTCCCCTTTAGGGGACAGGGGCATTATTCGTCTGTTACACATCCCTGATCTGCAGGTTTCACTGTCTTGGCATATTTATACAGGATACCTTTTGTAGCTTTCAGTTCAGGCTGCTGCCAGTTCTTTTTTCGTTTTGCAATTATTTCATCACTCACTTTCAAATTGATGGTATTATTGATAGCATCAATTTCGATAGTGTCATTATCTTCTACGAGGGCAATAAGTCCGCCATCAAAAGCTTCGGGTGTGATATGGCCCACAACAAAACCATGTGTGCCACCGCTAAAACGTCCGTCTGTAATTAATGCAACTGATTTACCAAGGCCTGCACCAATAATTGCACCAGTTGGCTTCAGCATCTCAGGCATTCCCGGGGCACCCTTAGGACCTATGTATCGTATAACCACAACATCGCCGGCTTTAACTTTTCCTGATGCGATGCCATCAATAAAATCTTTTTCTCCATTAAAAACTCTGGCTGTTCCTTCAAACCGTTCACCTTCTTTTCCGCTTATTTTGGCAACACTTCCTTTTTCGGCAAGATTACCATACAGGATTTGCAGGTGCCCCGTTTTCTTCAATGGTTGTTCTAACGGGTGAATAATGTCCTGGGCTGTAAAATCTAAATCCGGGACACCTGCCAAATTCTCTGCAACCGTTTTTCCGGTTACTGTCAAACAATCGCCATGCAGTAAATTATTTTTTAGGAGGTATTTCATCACGGCCGGAACACCGCCATGTTTGTGTAAATCTTCCATCAGGTGTTTTCCTGATGGTTTAAAGTCGGCTAATACCGGAACCTTATCGCTTATTTTTTGAAAATTATCCTGAGTTAAATCCACTCCCACACTTTTTGCAATTGCAATCAGGTGCAGCACAGCATTAGTGCTTCCTCCCAATACCATTACAACTGTTATCGCATTCTCAAATGCTTTTAGTGTCATGATGTCTTTAGGAGTAATATTCTTTGCAAGCAGGTTCTTAATAGCTTCACCAACTGCCGCACATTCCTTTTGTTTCTCCTCACTGATTGCAGGATTAGAGGAAGAGAAAGGCAGACTCATTCCCATTGCTTCAATCGCTGAGGCCATTGTATTTGCAGTGTACATACCACCGCAGGCACCTGCGCCGGGACAGGAGTGCTTTACAATTCCCTGAAAATCGCCTTCGCTTAGTTTACCGGCAATTTTTTGTCCCAATGCTTCAAAGGCACTTACAATGTTCAGGTCTTCGCCTTTATAATGACCAGGGGCAATCGTTCCGCCGTACAGCATAATGGCCGGACGATTAAGCCTTCCCATTGCTATTACAGATCCAGGCATATTTTTATCACAACCGGGTATGGCGATCAATGCATCGTAATATTGTGCCCCGGCATTTGTTTCGATACTGTCAGCAATTACATCACGGCTTACAAGACTGTACCTCATACCATCTGTTCCCATACTGATACCATCACTCACACCGATTGTATAAAAACGCAAACCCAATAAACCTTCTGTGGCGTTCACACTGTCTCTTACATTAGTGGCGAGATCGTTCAGGTGCATATTGCAGGGATTGCCATCCCATCCCATACTAACAATACCAACCTGGGCTTTATTGAAATCTTCTTCTTTAAAGCCAATAGCATAGTACATAGCCTGAGCAGCTGGCTGAGTTGGGTCCTGCGTAAGTACTTTTGAATATTTATTTAAATCACTCATACCGTTTCAGATAATTTTATATTTCGCTTTCGGTTACTTTTTGTTTGTATCTCTCTTGTATTTTCCGGCTCAGCGTATCATTCCATAGTGCCGGAAAAACTGTATCATCCAGGCTCTCCCAGCCGATAACTTCAGCAGCAGTTCCACAGAAGAAAGCAGCCTCTGCGGCTTTTAATTCACTTGCAGAAACTGTTTTTTCTACAACCTGGATAGATAATTCAGTACATATTTCCAGTACAGTTTCTCTAGTAATTCCGGGCAAGATATTACCGGTGGCCGGTGTAAAAAGAGTGCCTCCTTTTTCATAAAACACATTGGCTCCGGGGCCTTCAGCAACAAACCCATTCATATCAGAAAGCAAGGCTTCATCAAATCCATTCGCTTTAGCCTCCTGGCTGGCGAGAATGGAGTTTACATAATGACCGCCAGCCTTGGCTGTAATTCTAAAACCTTTTGGATTGGGGCGCTGAAAAGAACTTGACATCACCCTTAATAACTTTTCTCCCAGAAATGGCTGCATTTCCCACACTTCAATTACAATAAAAGATTCTTTATTTTGAACGAAACTCATATTCGCCGGAGCATAGATTAATGGCCGGATATAAGCATCGCTGAGTTGATTTCTTTCTAACAACTCGTAGGTAATTGAAATCAGGTTTTCTGTTTCCCATTTATAGGGCATATTCAGTGCATCGGCAGATTGCTTAAGTCTGTCGTAATGTTCAGTGGCTTTAAATATCCTTGTGCTGCCGCTGCTCGTTTTATAAGAGCGAATACCTTCAAATACGGAATATCCATAGTGCAGGCTCTGGCTATAGAAATCCATCTTGGCATCTGCAGCTTTAATAAATCCGCCGTTAAGGTATAAGACTGTATGTTCGTTATAATATGCCATTCATTTTTTTAATTAAAAAGAAACCCGCCTTTTTTGGAGGCGGGTTGCTGTATATTTTGATTTTTTAGTTTTATCATGCACCACCTCCGTTTGAAGAAGATATAATAATCACCACCACAATAATAATTGCGGCAACAGAGGTAATGACATTATATGTACTATTCTTCAACATGAAGGATGTATGTGTTGTAAATATACACCCGCCGTTTCAAAAAAAGAACTCAGCAAGCAATTATTTTAAGGTATATGGTAAAAGGTATGAGGGAAAAGGGGTTTACGATTGTTTGTATTCCTTCTGCCTTAAGCCTTCTAACTTATATTATCGTTGACTTCCTTAATTCAATATTTTCATTATTAACCGGCCCGGAAATTTTACCACACACAAAATCACTGATCAGTTCACCAATCGTTGAAGTGAAGTAAAAATTGACAGGGTCAATATCTTTTGTTACAAATGAATTCAGCAATGTCCAGTTCACAGCATCACGGACTACCTGCGCCTCATCTTTCATCTCTAAATGGTCAAGCAACATGGCAGCCGACAAAATAGAGCCAATAGGATTGGCGATGTCTTTTCCTGCAGCCTGCGGATACGAACCATGTATTGGTTCAAACAGTGCAGAACCTTTGCCAATAGATGCTGAAGGTAATAAACCGAGAGAGCCGCTTATTACACTGGCTTCATCACTCAGTATATCTCCAAACATGTTCTCTGTGAGAATTACATCAAACTGCTTCGGGTTGACAATAATCTGCATAGAAGCATTATCTACAAACATATAATCAACAGCCACATCAGGAAACTGTGGTGCCAGTTCCTGAACCACTTTTCTCCACAGTCTCGATGTTTCAAGTACATTGGCTTTGTCAACTAATGTCAGTTTCTTTTTTCTTCTTTGCGCATGTTGAAAAGCCAGTTTGGCTATGCGTTCAATTTCTTCACGGCTGTAAGAACAATCATCAAGGGCATAAGAGCCGTCAGCAGCGGTTTCTTTTTTGCCAAAATAAATACCGCCGGTCAGTTCTCTGTAAATAACAAAATCCACACCTTCAATATGTTTGCTCTTTAATGGAGAGAGGTGGAATAATGATGAGTATGTGCTTACCGGCCTTATATTGGCAAATAGCTGTAATGATTTACGCAGTTTGAGTAATCCTTGTTCAGGTCTTACTTTGGCTGTAGGGTCGTTGTCGTATTTAGGATGACCAATGGCGCCGAAAAGAATTGCATCACTGTTCAGGCAGGTTGTAATTGTTTCATCAGGCAGGGGATTGCCTGTTTTATCAATAGCATCTGCTCCCATCAGGCAATAGCTGTATTCAAATTCATGTTTAAATGTTTCAGCTACAGCATTCAATACCCGAATGGCCTGTTTGGTAACTTCCGGGCCAATGCCATCACCTTCAATAACTGCAATTTTCTTTTTCATATTAACGATTATCCTCTTTGCGTTTCAAATTTTTCTATATCTTCTTTTATACTTAATAAATAATCAATATCGTCATACCCGTTCAGTAAACAGGTTTTCTTATAACTATTGATTTCAAAAAAATCAGATTCTCCTGTTGAATTGATTGTAATTGTTTGTTTCTCCAGGTTAACCGTAAGTGTTTCCTCATTTGAGAGTGAAAAAATCTTTTGAAGAAAATTTTCACTTACCTGCACGGGGAGTACGCCGTTGTTCAGTGCATTGTTTCTGAAAATGTCCGCAAAAAAACTGGAGACAACCACTTTGAAACCATAATCGGCTAATGCCCATGCTGCATGCTCTCTCGAGGAGCCACAACCAAAATTTTTCCCGGCAACAAGAATTTCTCCGGCGTACTGTGACTGGTTAAGGGGAAAATCTGCTTTTGGTTTTGATTCATCATCATTCTCATACTTCCAGTCACGGAAAAGATTCTTGCCAAAGCCTTCTTTGGTTGTAGCCTTTAAGAAGCGGGCAGGTATAATCTGATCAGTATCGATATTCTCGATATTTACCGGGACAAATCTGGATACAAAGCCTCCCTGCCCTCCGAAGGAGGGTTCTGGATTTCCGCTATTTTGGGAATGCTTAATACTATTCGACAATTTACTCGTACTATTCATAAATACTTTCCAAATTTTAGGATTCTAAAGCCCTCCTTCGGAGGGGTTGGGGAGGCTTCTTGGGTCTGTTACAACTCCTGTTATGGCTGCCGCCGCCGCTGTAAGCGGACTGGCCAATAATGTTCTGGCACCGGCACCTTGCCGTCCTTCAAAGTTTCTGTTGCTGGTGCTGATGCAGTATTTGCCAGCAGGTATCTTGTCTTCATTCATACCCAGACATGCAGAACATCCTGGTTGGCGGAGCATGAAGCCAGCCTCTTCAAATATTTTATCTATGCCTTCTTTTACAGCCTGTGCCTCCACCTGCTTGCTGCCCGGAACAATCCACACTTCCACATCATCAGCTTTTTTCTTTCCTTTTACAAATGCCGCCACCAGCCTCAAATCTTCAATTCTTGAATTGGTACAACTTCCGATAAACACATAATCTATTTTTTGCCCTTTGATGGCTGATCCCTGCTGCAGTCCCATATATGCCAGCGATTTGCTCAGGCCGGATTTATCACTCTCATTAATTGTTTCTGTTGTAGGAATAGTTTCTGTGACACCAATTCCCATTCCTGGATTGGTGCCATAGGTAATCATGGGTTCAATATCTTCTGCCTTAAAATGATATTCTTTATCAAAAACTGCATCCTTATCGCTATATAATGTTTTCCAATAGGTCAAAGACTTTTCCCAATGTTCCCCTTTAGGGGATAGGGGTTTTCCTTTAATGTATTCAAACGTTGTTTCATCAGCCGCAATCAGGCCACAGCGGCCACCCATTTCAATACTCATATTGCAAATGGTCATTCTTGCTTCCATACTTAATGAACGGATAGCAGAACCGGCAAACTCCACTGCATAACCTGTTGCTCCGCTGGCAGTAATTTTTGATAAGATGTACAGAACAATATCTTTTGACACAACACCTTTACTGAGTTCGCCATCAACAGTTATACGCATCAGTTTGGGTTTGCTTTGCAGCAAACACTGTGTGGCCATCACCATTTCCACTTCGCTGGTACCAATTCCAAAAGCGATGGAGCCAAAAGCTCCGTGAGTGGAAGTGTGGCTGTCACCGCAAACTATCGTCATGCCGGGTTGGGTTACTCCGAGTTCAGGGCCTATCACATGCACAATACCCTGAAAGGGATGTCCAAGACCGAATAATTCAATATTGTGTTCTGTGCAGTTCTTAACCAATGTTTCTACCTGCTTGCGGCTCAGTTCTTCTTTAATAGGCAGGTGCTGGTTCAGCGTAGGTACATTGTGGTCGGCTGTGGCCACCACCTGCTTTGGCCGGAACACTTTTATGCCACGGTTGTTTAAGCCGGTAAATGCCTGCGGACTTGTTACTTCATGAATAAAATGCCTGTCGATGTATAATACAGAAGGGCCATCGTCAATAGTTTTAACGATATGCTTTTCCCATATTTTCTCAAATAATGTTTTTGCCATAATCTTATGCTGCTGCTACTTTCCGGTATTCTTTTGCAATAGTTTCAAGGTCGGTGTCTTCTACTTCCTTTTTTATATCCGCCACTTTTAAAAACTCGTTGTACAACACATCCACATCGTTTCTGTCAAACTGGAAACCCAGTTTCTGAAAACGATAGGCAAGGGCACTGCGGCCACTTCTGGCTGTCAGTACAATTTTAGAACTGTCTGCACCTACTTCCTCAGGTGCGATGATTTCATAAGTCTGGGCATCTTTCAAAAAGCCATCCTGGTGTATGCCTGATGAGTGGGAGAAGGCATTGCTGCCTACAATCGCTTTGTTTGGCTGCACCGGCATCCGCATTGTATCAGATACAAGACGGCTTATCGGGTTTAACTGTTCCGATTTGATAGTGGTGAACAGTCCCAGGTCTTTATGCTGTTTTATTATCATAGCCACTTCTTCCAGCGATGTATTACCAGCCCTTTCGCCCAGGCCATTAATGGTACATTCAATTTGTCTTGCTCCGGCAATCACACCGGCAATAGAATTGGCAGTTGCCAGGCCCAAATCATTATGACAGTGACAGGAGATTACTGCTTTATCAATATTCGGTACGTTATTTACTAAGTAGGCAATTTTCTGGCCGTACTGATAAGGCAGGCAGTAGCCGGTAGTATCCGGAATATTAACTGTGGTGGCTCCTGCTTTTATCACTGCTTCAATTACTCTTGCCAGGTAGGCATTATCAGTTCTTCCGGCATCTTCGGCATAGAATTCAACATCGTCTGTAAAGTTCCTGGCCCATCTTACACATTGAATGGCTCTTTGGAGAATCTCATCCTGTGTGGAGTTGAACTTGGCCTTAATATGCAAATCGGAAGTGCCAATGCCGGTATGGATTCTTGGTCTTACTGCATATTTTAGTGCCGCTGCGGCAACCTCAATATCTTTCTGTACAGCACGGCTCAGGCCGCATACAGTAGCATTCTTTATATTCTTTGCTATCTGGCTTACCGATTCAAAGTCGCCAGGAGAAGAAATAGGGAAACCCGCTTCAATAATATCAACACCTAAGTCTTCCAGTTGCAAGGCCAGTTCCAGCTTTTCTTTTGTATTAAGTTTACAGCCCGGCACCTGCTCGCCGTCGCGGAGGGTGGTATCAAAAATGAAGACTTTTCCGTTTGCCATAATTAATTGATAATTTGGGATATAAAAAAAGCAGGCTGCTTATTTTTGTGCCAGTCCCGGAACATCGTTTAGAAAAACATTGTAGCAGAACGGGCATGCTTGCTTGCTATTAATTCATTCAATAAACAACCTGCGTGGCTAAATTAACTTTATAGGTGGGGCCGGTAAAAACAAAATAGGGTGTATTTTACACTTTATAAACCGGGGTTGACCCTCTGAAAGCCTCTCCTGTATTGTGTTTTGCAAAAACTGAATTACGATGCCTAACCGCTCTGCCGATAACCTGTTTCAGCTTATTAAATCTCTTGAAAAAGGGGAGAAGCGGAATTTTAAGCTCTATGTAAAGCGCAACACCGGGACTGATGACCTCAAGATCATCCAGTTGTTTGATGCGCTGGATAAGATGAACGATTACGACGAGCCACTGCTGCTAAAAAAAGCAAAAGGGGTAACCAAGCAACAGCTTTCCAACCTGAAGGCGCATTTGTACAAACAAATCCTTTCCAGCCTGCGGCTGATAAGTGAGGAAGACAATATTGACATCCGGCTGCAGGACCTGATGGGGCAGGCCCGCATTCTTTACAACAAAGGGCTTTATATGCAAAGTCTGAAGGTGCTCGAACGGATGAAAGACATGGCCCGCACTTACCAGCAGCTTACCTACTGGCAACAGGCTTTGTTCTTCGAGAAAAGAATAGAAACACTCTATATAACCCGCAGTATGCAGGACAGGGCCGACCTCCTCTCTGCCGAATCGGATATGGTGGGCAACCAGATTGTACTGGTAAATAAGCTCTCCAATCTTTCCCTGCAATTGTATAGCTGGTACATACAACACGGCCATGCCCGCAACGAGAAAGATGTAAAAAGCATCAGGGCTTTCTTTGATATTAATCTTCCTGCTGAAGCACAGCAGGCTTCTGGTTTTTACGACAGGCTCTACCTGTATCAGTGCTATGTTTGGTATGCCTTTATACGGCAGGACTTCCTTCAGTTTTACCGGTATTCGCAAAAATGGGTTGATATTTTCAACCTGTATCCGGGGCTTATAAAGCAGGAGGCCGCCAACTATATAAAGGGTATGCACAACCTGATGACGGCCCATTTCAACCTGCTGCAGCATGATAAGCTGGCCGAAACCATCAGAATATTTGAACACTTTGTAAAGCAAAAGCACCTGCAGGAAAACGAGAACAACCGCCTGCTGGCCTACCAGTATTTATACACTGCCCGCATCAATCTCTATTTTTTGCAGGGCAATTTCAGTAAAGGGTTAAGACTGGTTCCCTTCCTGGAAGAGATGCTCAAAAAATATTCTCTCTATCTTGATTCCCACAGGGTTTTGGTGTTTTATTATAAAATTGCTTCACTTTATTTTGGCAGTGGCAACGATGAAAAAGCAATTGATTACCTTAACAGGATTATTAACCAGAAAGGCGACCTGCGTACCGATTTGCAATGCTATGCCCGGCTGCTCCACCTGATTGCGCATTACGAATTGGGCAACTTCGACCTGCTCGAGTACCTTATTAAATCGGTGTACCGCTACATGTCGCGGATGCAGAATATGAGCCGGGTCGAAGAGGAGATGTTTGCCTTTCTGCGCCGTTCTTTCAGGGTGGGGGCACATGCCCTGCGGCCCGAGTTCGAAAAGCTGTTGCACAAGCTCAGAAAATACGAAGGCAATCCGTTGGAGGCCCGGGCCTTCGCTTATCTCGATGTTATCTCCTGGCTCGAAAGCAAAATAAGCGGGGTAAATGTTCAGGACATCATCCGTGAGAAATACCTGCAGGGCGGCCACGGACATAAGCTTGCATAAAATAGCGGGAGGTCAGTGAAAAAATCAAACCTCATTTATCTCTTGCTTTCAAAAGAAAATAATAGATTGTTATATGTTGAATGTAATTATGGCGGCTAACGGTTACAGCTTGGCGATGTGGCGGAAATAGTATTCCGTCTGCTCGGTACTGCTGATGATTAATGTTTTGCTGCCGAAGTTAAGAACTTAAGTTGAACGGTGAACGTCGAGCCCGAACTTCTGATTGGATATGCACTACAGCCGATTGTACTTCCGTTCGCCGCCATATAGCCAAACTGCTTGTTGGCGGAAGTAAAATTTCATTAAATAAACTTTCATTAGTCAAAAACATACCCTAACATTAAACCCCCATGAACTGGACTTATATTTCGTCCTTTGTCATAGATAGAAAAGTCTTTTACAAAAGCAGATACTCCGAAGAAAGCACCCAAATGTAATTTCCCAATTTGTTTTTGATACCCTAAATTTATAAAAGTTCTTGTATTGCCTTCAAAGGCATCTTTTGAAGTTTGGTTAATTAGGACAATTGGATTTGTAAATAAGTTTTGTTCAATTGCTAAGTAAGGGCAAGAAAAATTTAAAACTGGTTTTTCTTTCTTTTGCCTTCTTTTTAATGTGAAATAGTATCTTGCTTCAATTGCTGAATACAAGTGAAAACTGGTTTGATAACGGTTAGATGAACTACCAAATTTTCTCACAGAAGTGCCTATTCCTATTTTACCCAAAAAAGAAAATGAATTTTTTATACGATGTTCGTAAATACCCGATAATGTTATTGTCTCATATTCAGGGAAAATTGGCTGTGTAATATCAATTCGGTAAATGTTTGCTTTAATATAATCTACACTTTTGCTTTTTGCTTCTATATTTTTTGATTGTGCAAATATTAAATGCGGTAGTGTTATTATGAGAAGTAATAATTTGAATTTTTTCATTTATAATATTATAAAAAAGAGGCACAACATTAATTAATGTTGTGCCTCACTCGGTTATTAAATTCTTACAATTCTAATCCCGTGCCAAACACTTCCAACTCTTGCTCTACCAAAGAAACTACCCGACTTCATGTCATAGTTATAATGATATTGGGAAGGGTAGCCGCCAACACCACCGCCTTGTGTCCAACTGCCACCAATATTCCAATCAAATGTCCAAGTATTTTGATGTGAATACCCTTCTGGCTTTTCCGCCTTTCCAATTACCCATTTTAACCTATATTGATTGTCTAATTCATTTACCTTTTTTGTGTAATTCGCATAAGTAGATAGATAGGTCGGATCAATTGAATTAATAAGCTTTGTTTCTATCAACTTAAAAGCATTGTTATACACATTGCCTACTACTGAATTAAATTGCTTGTTTACAAACGATGCTACTTCTGCATTGTTTAAGGTGTAACCTAATGCTGAATAATTAACTTTTAAATTTAAGGTGTGAACAACCCAATTACCAATCTCAAAGTCTGCAAGTCCTTCAAATGTCGGACGTGTAATTGTGCTAAACTGTTGTGGATGTGGGAAAATGTAATCAGTTTCTAAAGACATATTGTCGCAACCAACAATAATTTCGTCTGCATTGGATGGTCCCCAATAGGTAATCCAAAGGAATTTTTTCTCTCTTTGAATTTTAGCTTTAATATCTATTTTGTGAAACCCAAATCCTGCAATCGCAATATCAATTTTCTGGGTTTTAAAAACAAGTCTTCTTTTTGCCCAGTCGTTAAAAACAATACCTACTTCTTTGTCAAAACTTGCACCAACTGTTGAATTTACGTAATAATCAGGTATTGAACCACCTGGGGCTCCACCACCACCAGTTCCACCACCACCTGTCGGATAACCGCCGCCATCGTCAATGTATTGCACTCGAGATGCTAAAATGTCGTTTGAGGCATCATCAGTACGAGTTATGCCTTGTTGAACTAAGTACTCATCACCTATCAGCAAAGTTTCATTAGGTGTCTTTATGTAACTAGAATCAAAAAAAATATTATTTTTGTTTGATTCATAAAAAGAAAGGTAATCTGATAGAGAGGACAAATTTGCCTTGAATAGTCCAATGCGTGTAAACTGATACAATGTATCTGCTACAATAACTTCCATTTCAGGATTAACTACATTCGCCAAATTATCTACTGGCAACATAAATGATTTCATATCATTAATAAATTCTGTAGAGTCAACTTCTAATGGGTCACTTGAAGTTGCATTTGAGGCTGATGAAGCAACAGCAGATGAAGTAGTAACGGATTTGGCTAGGTTATATTCATCAATGTGGACTTTAAAAGTCTTGAAGCCGTTTGTAGTTCTATTAGCATAGTTAGGGTCTTTTTCGGTATTCTCATAAAAGGATTTGAAGCTTGCTGTTGAGTTAAATTGTAAAACTCCATTTGGAAAATATGCATCTTTTCTTACTAAGGGGTTTTCAATAACTTCTTGTTTATCTGTATTTCCTAAGTCATTTTTTTTACACGAGAAAAGCGCAAATAGTATGACAGTGACTATTGGTAATTGTCTTTTAAATAAATTCATTTTTTGTTTTTTTTGTAAAGTTATTAAAGTTGTTTTGAATCTTCTCATAGTGGGTGGACAGCCCTTTGTAACCGTTGGGTGTTGTGATTTATTTCCGCCAACGATTGTATTTATGCTATTATACGCTATTAACCCAATTCCTTATCCCCTCAAAACCAACAAAATAGTGATATACATTTTGTATTGTCAATAGCGTCAATGCAATTTATCGCAAATTGTAATATGTGCCAACCGTAGTACTACGGTATTTTTATTTCGCAAGCCGCAAACCAGCCATTATTACAGCCCCGTTCTCTGTACTGTTGTCCAAATAATCAACAGTTATGCTTCGTTTGTCCAAAGGACTCCTTCGGAGCAACGAAGCATCAGCTTTGTAAAAGCTGGCAACACTACCGGCTTTCAATCCTGCCTTTCCTCTGTGCCTTAATCTGGTTATCTGTGGTTAATAAATTCAAACACTAAGGGCTGCCGTAAGGCAGCCCTTTTCCTTTAATTAATAATTTCAGTGTCGGCTCCTCACTCCCCAAACCACTCATTGTGCTGTTCGTTCACACGAATAAATGTGGTGCGTTTTGATAATTCCTTCAGTGCCCTTGCACCAACATAAGTGCAGGCCGATCGAAGCCCTCCCAGTATATCCTGCAAAGTATCAGCCACAGGGCCACGGTATTTTATCTGTGTTGTCTTGCCCTCCGATGCACGGTAATCAGCCACCCCCCCGGCATATTTATTCATCGCAGTCTCGCTGCTCATGCCATAAAACAGCTTGTATTGTTTTCCGTCCTTCTCCACCAGTTCACCGCCGCTTTCTGTATGCCCCGCCAGCATACCGCCCAGCATCACAAAATCGGCACCGCCGCCAAATGCCTTTACCACATCGCCTGGCACCTTGCAGCCACCGTCTGAAATGATTTGCCCGCCTAAGCCATGTGCCGCATCCGAACATTCAATAATGGCCGACAGTTGCGGGTAGCCAACTCCCGTCTTTACCCTCGTTGTGCACACCGAGCCGGGGCCAATGCCCACCTTAATAATATCTGCACCCGACAGCAGCAGTTCTTCCACCATCTCGCCTGTAACCACATTGCCCGCAATAATCACCTTGCCGGGATATTTCTTGCGGGTGGCCCGTACAAAACCTACAAACTTTTCGGAGTAGCCATTGGCCACATCAATACAAATAAAACGAAGTGCTGCGTTTTCTTTCAGGATGGCATCAAGTTTGGCCGCATCAGCATCACTGGTGCCGGTGCTCACTGCAATATGGTCGGCAATGCCATTGCCAGTCGTCTGCATAAACTGCTTCCACTGTTCAGTGCTGTAATGCTTGTGTATCGCCGTAAACAGTTTGAAGGAAGCAAGGGCCGTGGCCATTTCAAAAGTGCCCACAGTATCCATATTGGCCGCCATAACGGGAATGCCCTCCCAGTGGCCACCCCCGTGCAGGAAGGTGAACTTCCTGTTAAGGCTTACTTCTGATCTTGTACCCAATGTGGAGCGTTTGGGGCGCAGCATCACATCCTTAAAACCCAGCTTGATGTCCGATTCAATATGCATTGCTTGTTCTTTTGTGGCGAATTTAATGATGTTTGTTGCATGCAGAATATTTTATTCAGCACAGCAGCATTCAGCAGGGCGGGGGAATGATGTAACTTTATAAGGCAACAGTATTAATTGGATTCGCTTACACATATTGCCATCGGTGCCTGCCTTGGCGAGGCAATGGCCGGAAAAAAACTCGGCAAACGGGCCATACTCTATGGCGCACTGCTGCACAGCCTGCCGGATATTGATGTGATGTGTGTACTATGGATGAGCACTCCCGAAAGCCTGCTTGCCCACCGTGGCTTTACACATTCTTTTCTTTTTGTGGTGCTGATAACTCCGGTGCTGGCCTGGCTGGCACAACGCTGGAACCGCAGCAAACCGGTTACATATAAAAAGTGGATAGTAATGACGGCCATCTTGCTGCTGGCGCATCTTTTTGTGGATGCCACCAATGCCTATGGTGTGGCCTGGTGGGAACCTTTCAGTCACAACCGGGTAATCTGGAACTGGACGTATGTGTTCGACCCGATGTATTCCCTGTGGCTGATACTGGCGATGATTGTCTTATTGTTCTTACGAAAAAATCATCCGGGCAGGAGAATATGGGTGAAGATTGGTTTAGGCATCAGCACTGTTTATTTGCTTACCTGCGGACTGATAAAGTACAAGATTGACAGCGATGTGAGAAGCATATTGAAGAAACAGCAGGTGGCCTATAGCGATTATTTTACCACACCTGCACCGATGAACAACCTGCTTTGGTTTGTAGTCGCTGCCAACGATTCCGGATACCATATCGGCTATCGTTCTTTATTTGATCTGAAAAAAAAGATGGACTTCCATTTCATACCCCGTAATGAAAAGTTGCTAAAGCCCTGGCAGCAGGATGAAGATGTGCATCGTTTAAAACGTTTTTCAAAAGGTTTTTATGCTGCCTCACTGCGGGGAGATACGGTTATACTCAGCGATCTGCGTTTTGGCCAGATGATGGGCTGGAAGGATAACGCCGCCCCCTTTGTATTTTATTACTATGTACAATATCCAAAAAGCAACCGTTATGTAATGCAGCGGGGAAGGTTTAAGGGTTGGGACAGGGAAACACTCTTATCCTTACTTCGGAGAATGGCAGGGAAGTGATGCAATTATTCTTGCTTAAAGTAGAAAGTAAAAACGTTAAGAGTGTTGTTGATAAAGCTATAGCAGAACCGCTGCCATATCCTTCTGAAAATATTTTTTGATGCAGGGTTATTCTCTTTTGTTATCCGCTTGCAGTGTTTCTTGATAATGTCATTCATGATTTGTTCTGCTTCATGTGCCGCTTCATGGTCTTTAATATCTAAGTTCAGCTCAAGGCTGGCATAGGCACTGATGTTATTTACGTTGTAAGAGCCAATGGTGGTCCATACAGAGTCATAAGAGGCCATCTTCGCATGAAGAACCGTATCCTGGTATTCGTAAATTTCAATGTTATTGCGCAGCAGCCAGTCATAGAGGTAGCGTTCGGCATGTTTGGCCATGCTGATGTCGGAACGTCCGGCAAGAATCACCCGTACTGCCACTCCTTTTTTTGCAGCAAGTGCTAACCGCTTACGGAAGAACCGTCCGGGAAGAAAATAGCTGCACATTATTGTCATGTGGTCTTCTGCATGGTTGAACATGGCGAGGTAGCTGTTCCAGACTTCTTTTTTTCTTTTCACCCAGTCGTTTCTTCTGATGCGAACCTGGACTCTTTCGTTGTGGTGTATCTGCTCAGATTGTGCTTGTTGCCATTTAATTTCTGCAGAGGATAGTCTTTTTCTTTCGCCCCACATTTGCATACAAATCTTTTGCAGCAGTGCAGCAGTTTCACCCTGTACATAAGCAGCCATATCGAGCCAGGCTGGTTCATCGGGCAGGTCATTATACCGGTCGCAAACATTTATGCCGCCTACCAATGCGTGAAAGCCATCCACCACTACAACTTTATGATGAAGCCTCCGGCCAAAGTAAAAATGTTTGCTCCTGAACAGCGGTTCAAACCATTTCAGTTTAATGCCTGAATACAGAATATCATATATTGTCTTTTCATGCAGGTGTTGCGAAGCAAATCCATCAAGGTGAAGAAAAACCTGCACACCTCTTGCTACCGCCTTCTTCAGGCTTTCGATAACATCTTTTCCGGTTTCATCATCAGTAAAAATGTAAAACTGCAGGTGGACAGAATACAAGGCTTTGTCAATCAGGCGGGTCAGCAAAGAGAAATAATCTTTGCCGCCTCTTACAAACTGAACTTTGTTGCAGGAGGTGTAACCGCTGTGTTTAATACGCCGAAGTGAACTCATTGTTTCTGACCTCAAACCTAAAATTACAGCGTATTTAATGGAATGAGTGTAATCACTGCCAGGTTTGATGCAACTCATTTTAATTGGCTGAAAGATGGATTAACTTTAAGCAAAAGGCAGACATATGATGCTGATACACTTAGCGGGGTCTGCAATCGGGCAGCACATCCCCGAAATACTTGGCTGGCTTATAGCGGCATCAGTATTAACGCTTCTTCTCTGGAAAGGCAAGAAGGTACTGTGCAGGCTGCTGCAAATCTGTTACTACTGTTTCATAAAGAAAGGATCCTGCTTTTATCAGGCATAGGTTACCGGTTTACAGTTCTTTGGAGTAATTTATTTTTCATAAAAAACTTACTGTATGAAAAGAGTAAAACGTCCTGATGTGAAAGCGGGTATTTGGATTGATACAGATAATGCAGTGGTGGTAAAGATGGAAGGGGAAACAGAAGCAGTTATTTCGGCAGTAGATTCAGGTATTGAAAGCAGGGTGCGGTTTCCGGGAGAGGGAAAAAGGTTTGCCCGTTTTGGAAGCACATTTATGAGTGATGAAGAAAAGAAGGAGAGAAGATTACAACTGCAGTTGAAAAGATATTATAAGCGTATAACTTCCATTATTTCAGATGCAGATTATCTATGTATTTACGGGCCAGGAAAAAGAAAGCTGGAGTTGCAGCACTTTCTTGAGCACAATACCGGATTTCACGGTAAGCTGATGGAATGTGAAAACTCAGGCAAGGTAAAACCCTCTCTTTTGCTGGAAAAGGTGAAACATTTTTTTGAGGGGCCGGTATTCAAGTCCTGGAGAAGAAGTAAAAGGAAAGAACCAGGACTGTAAGTTACCTGAAAGTGCCCGGCTCTTTCTATGCTTGCTTTGAGGAAAGCAAATTTGGTTACCAGCCCAACAGATCAATCATTCCCTTAATAGTGAATACTACTCCGATGGTGGTAAGTCCGTAAAGGACAAATTTGATATCTGCGGAGCCGCTTCCAATAAGGAACAATGTAAGCATACAACCAATAACCAGCAGGGCAAGACCGATAGAACAGCAGGCAAAGCCAACTTTCCTTTTTCTTGTAAGCCGGATTGATTTCAGTTTTTCAAAAATGTCTGAAAGAAGGTTTTCGGGTGTTCCTTTCTTTTGTAACTGAAGTGTAATTTCTTCGTGGCTGTACCCGCTTCTCTGAAGCGAATCAGCAAATAGCAGCAAATCGTTCTGTTCCATACAGAATGTTGGTTTTTGTTTCTGATTGTCAAGATAAGATTTTTTCCAAAAAACAAAAAAACCGCCCAATTGGGCGGCTTGTAAGGGTTTTAGTTTCTGGACTATCGTAAAAAAAGCAATTCTCTGTATTTAGGCAGGTACCACTCTCTGTCATCAACAAGCAGTTCCAGTTTGTCAACATGATAGCGGATGGCATCAAAATAAGTGTCTTTCACTTTTGCCTGGTAAGCAAGTGCCTTTTCACGGGTGTTTTCAATCGCATTTGCTTCTTTTCTAGCCAGCAGCATTTTTTCTACCAGGTCGCTGGTTTTATTGATATGCTCAGATATTTTTTCCAGTATTTGCTTCTGGTTTGCAAAAGCCGATTCAGTTAATCCTGCTTCTTTCAATCCGCGGATATTGTTAGCCAGCAGGTTCTGGTAGCGGATAGACGGAGGAAGAATATGGCTGGTGGCCAGTTCGCCCATGATGCGGCTTTCAATCTGCACTTTCTTGATGTATTTCTCCAGCTCAATTTCATGCCTTGCTTCCAGCTCATTGTGAGCATAAATGTCGTTTGACTCGAAAAGTGCCTTTGCCTTATCAGTAACCATTGCGTCTAAAGCAAGTGGTGTTGTTTTTACATTAGGTAAACCTCTTTTTTCAGCTTCTTTTGCCCATGCTTCACTATAGCCATCGCCTTCAAAAAGTACTTTCTCGCTGGCAACGATATACTGACGGATAATATGCATGATAGCAATTTCTTTCTTCTCGCCTTTTTCTACCAGTGCATCTACTTCCTTTTTGAAAGTTTTCAGTGTTTCGGCCACGATGGTGTTGAGAATGGTCATCGGGTTTGCACAATTGGCAGTTGAGCCCACAGCCCTGAATTCAAACTTGTTTCCTGTAAAAGCAAAGGGTGATGTTCTGTTTCTGTCTGTATTGTCAAGCAGCAGGTCCGGAATGGTTTTGTAGATGTCAATTTTCAGCATGCTCTCATCCGTCTCATCCATCTCGTCAGTTACTCTTTCTTTTACATCAGCAAGCACTTTTGCCAGATACTGGCCTATGAAAACAGAAATGATGGCCGGAGGAGCTTCGTTGGCACCCAGGCGGTGGTCGTTACCGGCAGAAGCAATTGAAGCCCTTAGTACATCAGCATAATCATGTACAGCCTTAATTGTATTTACAAAGAAGGTGAGGAACATCAGGTTGGTCTTTGGAGTTTTTCCGGGGGCCAGCAGGTTAACGCCGGTATCGGTGGCCATACTCCAGTTATTGTGTTTGCCGCTTCCGTTAATGCCGGCAAATGGTTTTTCATGAAGCAACACTCTTAGTTTATGTCTTCTCGCTACCCTGTCCATCACATCCATCAGAAGCGAGTTATGGTCAACTGCCACGCCTGCTTCTTCGAAGATAGGAGCACATTCAAACTGGGCAGGGGCTACTTCGTTATGTCTTGTACGCAGCGGAATGCCAAGCTTGTAAGATTCATTTTCGAAATCCCTCATGTATGCATACACCCTTTCAGGAACAGAACCAAAGTAGTGGTCTTCTAACTGCTGGTTTTTGGCTGATGAGTGACCAAATACTGTTCTTCCTGTCATAACCAGGTCGGGCCTTGCGTTAAAGAGGGCTTCGTCAATAACAAAGTACTCCTGCTCCCAGCCAAGTGTGGAAGTTACTTTTGAAACATTTTTGTCAAAATAATTACATACTTCTACAGCAGCTTTATTCAATGCATCAATCGATTTCAGCAGCGGAGCTTTATAATCGAGAGATTCACCGGTATATGAAACAAATATTGTAGGGATACAAAGAGTTTTTCCTTCTCCAATCTCCATAATAAATGCAGGCGAGGAAGGATCCCATGCAGTATAACCTCTGGCTTCAAAAGTGGCCCTTAGTCCGCCGCTGGGGAACGACGAAGCATCTGGTTCCTGCTGAACGAGGGCATCGCCTTCAAATTGTTCTATTGCTGTTCCATCACTCTTGATAGTGAAGAATGAGTCATGTTTTTCAGCTGTGGTGCCTGTTAGCGGCTGAAACCAGTGTGTGAAGTGGGTAACTCCTTTGCTTTCTGCCCATGACCTGATACCACTGGCAATCTGGTTAGCCATTGCCCTGTCAATCTTCTGGTGTGCTTTAATGGAAGCCTGCAGGCTTTTATATGCTTCATCGCTAAGAAATTCTCTTGCCACTTTAAGTGTGAAAACATTGCTGGCGAATATGCTGGTGATTTTTGTGGGTGAATCAACCTTTACAGATGAGCCCGAAACCAAATTTGTGAGACCATTAAAACGTAAGGACATGCTGTGTTTGATTTAAATTAAAAAATAAAATATGTATTGTTTTCTTCAGCGAATGTATAAATAAATAGCATTTCTGTGAAAAAAATATGATTATTGTGAAGAGTATGTGATAAATTTTGAAAAAAAATTAAAATACAAACGAGTGTAAGAACGTAAAAGAACAGAAAGAAGTTTACAGAGTTTTATTTAGTAATGTATTTTTCAATTACATTATTTATTCTTTTCCAATCGGTTAAGGCTGCCACCGGGATAACAAGCAGGGGTAGGATAATGCTCCTGTACCTGACGATAGCGCCGAGGTTACTTTGGCTGAAACCTATTGATAAAAGGATGGAAAAGGAGAGATAAATGCAGAAAAGCGAGAAGGCTTTGTTTAAAATACCGTTTCTCCGGAAAAAAATGAACAGAATAAATAATAGGAGGATAACATTAATCTCCACCGCCGCTGCTAAGGATAGGATATGTTTTACATCACCCGGAAAAGGCCTGATGGCTGACAAGCTTATAGCCTGAGGTGTATTAAGCAAGAAACTTTTTGCTGTCGGTTCCAGCTCTTTTATAGGAACTGAAGAGGCCCCCACAATCTGTAAAAATTCCTTTTGCTTGCCCGCAACTGCGGCAGGAAAATCAAGAGCAGGGCTTATATACCTGACATTGAAGAAGAGGATTGTGAAAAGAATATATGATATAGCATAAACCCATTTTTCCTTTCCAGGAAATTGTTTTGCAATCAGCCAGACGATAACAGCAGCTATGACCAGGGGAAGTACAAAGTTGCGTAACGCTAATATCAGGAGAAGCCCTGTAATTATACTTAGTATTCTTTTTATTCCCCACTTGTTTTCCTTAAGCCCAAAGTAAACAGAATAGATTACCATTCCCATTCCTGTAAAAAGAATTCCTTCCTTACCAAGGCCACTTGTCCAGAAAAGAAAGGAAGGAATGAGAAAAGTGAACAATACCAATGTCAGTTTTCTGCCAGGAAAAACATCAGACATCACCCTTAACAAAGCGATAGGTCCAAAAAGGGAAATAAAGGAGTACAAAATGACATTAACGTAATAACTACCAAAAGAGAAAATATTGAAAACAGAGAGCAGTTTGATGAAAATATTTGCTTTCAGATCGTTCCAGTAAGAACCTGATGATCCCAGGAAATTTGTAAGGTTCTGTTTGTGAGCATTACTAAAGAGATTCGTCAGATATTCCTGTGGATTTGAAAATAATAAGTTGTATTCTTCTATACTTAGTTTGTGATAGTTCCAGGTATCATACATCTGGGCAAGACCGCCGTAATATGTGCCAATCCACCCATAGAAAATGCCAGCCATTATTTTTAACAAAAAAAGAATGATAACCTGAGTTTGGCTAAGTCCGGCATTTCTGAAGAACTTTACCTTGGTTACTAACCATGCAAACAGGGTAAGGTATAATATGAATAACAGGTACTCCAAAGCATTGATTTCTGTTGCAAAATAGCCAAAATGAAGTGATTATCAACACAAAGTTGACAAGTTCTGTTTTAAGCCAACACGACAAACTGTAATTTCGCCACACAATAATATTATAATGGAAGTAACTGTTAAAACAGCCCAGCAGCTTCGCTTAACTGCTGAAGAATTTGAATTGATAAAACAAAAACTGGGCAGAACTCCCAATTTTAATGAGTTATGCGCCTTCTCAGGTATGTGGAGTGAACACTGCAGTTACAAAAATTCGATTAAGTGGCTGAAGACTTTACCAAGAGAAGGTGGCAGGATGCTGGTTAAGGCTGGAGAAGAAAATGCCGGTTTGATGGATATTGGCGATGGGTTGGGTTTAGTATTTAAAATAGAATCTCATAACCATCCTTCAGCGATTGAGCCTTTCCAGGGAGCAGCAACAGGTGTGGGCGGCATTCACCGGGATATTTTCACTATGGGTGCAAGGCCCATTGCATCGCTCAACTCACTTCGTTTTGGAAAACTTGAGGAAGATAAAACACAGCATCTTTTATCAGGAGTTGTACATGGGATTGGTCATTATGGAAACTGTTTCGGTGTACCTACTGTTGGCGGCGAAATATATTTTGATGATTGTTATCATACAAATCCACTGGTGAATGCAATGAGTGTGGGCATTGTAAAGGCTGGTGAAACGGTTTCGGCTACTGCATTAGGTAAAGGTAATCCTGTGATGTTTGTTGGCAGTGCTACTGGTAAAGATGGGATAGGTGGCGCATCGTTCGCATCTGCAGATATAACACATGAAAGTGTACAAGAGTTGCCGGCTGTGCAGGTGGGCGACCCATTCCAGGAAAAGAAACTGCTCGAAGCCTGTCTAGAGGTAATTCAAACAGGTGCAGTGGTAGGGATGCAGGACATGGGTGCGGCTGGCATTATATGCTCAACTGCTGAAATGAGTGCAAAAGGAGAAGTGGGTATGCGAATTGATTTGGACAAAGTGCCTGCACGACAGAAAAATATGAAAACATGGGAACTGTTACTAAGTGAGAGCCAGGAAAGGATGTTGCTGGTGGCAGAAAATGGAAGAGAGGATGAAGTGACCAGGGTTTTTGAAAAATGGGATTTGCCCTGTTCGGTTATTGGTGAAGTAACTGACGATGGACTTCTTAACTTTTTTATGAATGGAGAACTAGATGCTTCAATTCCGGCACATGAACTGGTACTAGGCGGCGGTGCTCCGCAATACGAAAGAGAGTATAAAGAGCCAAAATATTTTGATGAGATAAAGAAGTTTAACCCGGACACAGTTAATGTGCCTGGTGATTTGAAAGCTGTTGCCGAAAAACTGATACAACTTCCGTCCATTGCCTCAAAGCGCTGGATTTATCAGCAGTACGACAGCATGGTGGGGACAAATAATACTTCAACCAATACCCCAACTGATGCGGCAGTAGTATCAGTTAAGAATACAACAAAAGGTATTGCTATAACCACCGACTGTAACAGCCGCTATGTATTTGCTGATCCATATAAAGGGACCATGATTGCTGTAAGTGAGGCGGCCAGGAATATTGTATGCAGCGGTGGCCAGCCATTAGGTATCACCAACTGCCTGAATTTTGGTAATCCTTACGATCCGGAAGTATATTACCAGTTTGTGCAGGCCATTAAAGGCATGGGTGATGCCTGCCGGAAGTTTGACACACCTGTTACTGGCGGCAATGTAAGTTTCTATAATCAAAATCCTGACGGGCCAATTTATCCCACACCAACAATTGGCATGGTAGGCTTGCTGGAAAATGTAGATGAGAAGATGACGCTGGACTTCAAGAATGACTACGATTTTATTTATGTACTTGGTGAGATAAATGATGATATTAATTCATCTCAGTATCTGGCTAAAGTATGTGATGTTGAATATTCACCGGCGCCATATTTTGAACTGGAGAAAGAATTTGTTTTACAACAAAAAATTGCAGAATTGATTTCAAAGAAAATTATTTCTTCTGCCCATGACATCAGTGAAGGTGGCCTGTTTGTTACTTTGTGCGAATCTGGCTTTACCCGCAATCTTGGATTCTCAATAAATACAAAAGAAGGAGTTCGTAAAGATGCTTTCCTCTTTGGCGAAGCACAAAGCAGGGTGGCGGTAACAGTGGCTCCTGACAAGGTTGAGACATTTTTGAGCCTGACTGGCGGAATCGATTGTGAAATGATTGGTCATGTTACGAAAGGCGAAATTCTGGTTAACGAAGCTTCATGGGGAGAGATTGGTGAGTGGAAGGAAAAATATGATACTTCAATAGAAAAATACCTGGCGAAGGAAGATGCAGGTTCAGCATTAAGTTCAATCTGATGGAGAAGAATAAAACAATATTGCTTACCGGTGCTGCCGGTTTTATAGGAAGCTATCTGTTGGGCAACCTCAACCGGAAAGGTTATGGGCAAATAATTATAGCCGATGATTTCAGCAGGGCTGATAAAGAAGTGAATTACAGTTCCAAAAAATTTATTGCCAGGGTTGAGAGAGAAGAACTGTTTGATTGGTTAGTAAAAGAGAACTCGGCAATTGATTTTGTTTTTCATCTTGGGGCAAGGACTGATACTACTGAGTTTGATTATGCTGTGCATGAAAAACTAAATGTGGAGTATTCGAAAAAAATCTGGAATTATTGTACTGAAAGAAATATTCCTCTTGTTTATGCATCTTCCGCAGCCACTTACGGAAGTGGTGAGTTGGGTTACAAAGACAGCCATGAAATAGTTGGGCAGTTAAAACCCTTGAATCCTTATGGCGTATCAAAGAATGAATTTGACAAATGGGCTCTTGCGCAAAATACTTGTCCCCCTCATTGGGCAGGATTGAAGTTTTTTAATGTGTATGGTCCAAATGAATATCATAAAGGCCGGATGGCCAGTGTGATTTTTCATTCATTTAATCAAATACGGGCAACAGGTAAAGTAAAACTCTTCAAATCGCATCGTCCAGATTTTGCTGATGGCCAGCAACTCCGTGATTTTATCTATGTGGAAGATGTGGCAAAGGTTTGCTGTTGGCTGATGGATAATACAGTTGCATCCGGTCTTTATAATCTGGGTACCGGTAAGGCGAGAAGTTTTGAAGACCTTGTAAAGGCAACTTTTGCAGGTATGGATAAAGAACCGGTGATCGAATACATCGATATGCCGGAAGATATCAGGGATAAGTATCAGTATTTTACAGAAGCTGATATGACTAAACTGATTTCAGCCGGGTATGATGCTACTTTCTTTTCCTTAGAGAAGGGAGTTGTTGATTATGTAAGACAGTTCCTGCTGCAAAAAGCTTACTACTAAATCGTTTCAAAAGATTATATTTACAGAAATGCTTGCCACTCCGGTTTTTCCGGGCTGGCATTTTTTATAAAACGAGATTTATGAAAAAGAAAATTGCAATTATTGGCGGCGGTAACCTTGGTGCATCTATTGCGGATGGTTTGATACAAAGCCAGTTCAGCCAGCCGAAAGACATAACGGTTACACGGCGGAACCTTTCTGCTCTCAGCCGTTTTGCTGAGAACGGCTGTATCGTTCACAGTGATAATAAGAGAGCAGTAAAGGACAGTGAGATTATTATACTCGCTGTGAAGCCTTATAATTATGCCGATGTGGTGAAGGAGCTGAAACCTGTCCTGAATCCCAAAAAGCATGTGCTGGTTTCTGTGATTACCGGTGTGTGGATTGAACAATTGCAAAAAGCCATAGGTAAACCTGTTCCTGTTATCAGGGCTATGCCCAATACTGCGATTGCGATTCAGCAGAGCATGACTTGTATAGCCCATGCCGGAGCTTCGGCCGGGCAGGTAACATACATTCAGCAATTGTTTAACCAGCTTGGCAAATCTGTAATGATTGACGAGAAACTGATGGACGCAGCCACAGTCTTAGGTGCTTGCGGCACTGCCTACGCTATGCGTTACATCCGGGCGAATATACAGGGCGGTATTGAAATTGGATTTGATGCAATTACCGCTTCGCTGATTGCAGCACAAACGATTAAAGGGGCCTCAGAACTTTTACTCCAAAAAGGCACACATCCGGAATATGAGATTGATAAAGTAACTACTCCAAAGGGGGTTACCATTGCCGGATTAAATGAGATGGAGCACCAGGGCTTCAGTTCGGCCATCATTAAAGGATTGGTAACAAGCTATAACAGGGTGTTGAAAGTTTAGTTTTTAATACACTTCACCGGTTATCATATTAATCTGGTATATGGTTTTTTCTTTTTTCAGTTTATTAGAGGCAAGATTATCAATTGGTGTTGCACCAAAAGAAGGCGAATTGTCTGGAATTGTAGTGCTGGCAGCATCCATTGTTCTCGAAAGAAGTCCTTTTGGCGCTGTTACATAGTAAGGAGAGCCATAAAAAAACCAAGTGTTATTTTGTTTTTGCAGCTTGTAACTGTTAGCCCCCCGGAGTATGTAATAATCTGTCCCGTCATAATATCCCCAGCAGGAAGGAATTAACACCCTTGCGTTACTGCTATCACTGTAAAGCCGGATTGAATAGGTGTTTATTTCCTCGTAAAAACCTGGGAAGCTTTGCTGGTTTGCTTTAAAATCATCAAAGGTGAGAAAAACACCTCTTTTTATCTCTTTTACCTTAAGGATTGGGATATCAAATCTGGCAGCATATACAGAGTCAACAAAACTACTTGAATAAGTTTTTTTATTAGCAAGCAATGTCTCTGTGTCTGTTTTTTTTAAAAGATTAAAGAGAGAGTCAAAAGGTTGTTTTAAAAGAGCCCATAAATTTTCTGTATTAAAGGGCTTGAAAGAAAAAACATCTTCAATTTTTACTAACGTTTTAAAACTGCCATTTGTCGTTGAAAAAACATCCATTTCAATGATGCAAGCCCCAACATTATACAAATCCCCATGTTTATATTCTTTCATTATTTTCCTGAAATAACGGGCAGTATCAATATTTCCTGTCAGCTTCAGTTTTTTTAAGATAACATATAGTTTCTTATCTGATAAAGAATCCAGGTTTCTTGCAAAATAGCTGTTCATCTCAGCAGAAAGGAATGAACTGCTGTTTCTATCAGCAACAATCTTTTTCAGGCTATTTTGATTTATGTAGCCATATGTTGTGGTATCAAAGCGAAAATCTTTTACGATTATTTCATTAAATGGGATATTGGTATCGGTTTTTGAGAATATATCTGTCCGTTTTACAGTACAATATGAGATTTTATCAATGTTCTTTCCGCTTTGAGATGCGCCAGGCAGGAATGAGAAAGCCAGTAAGGCTGAAGCAATGAATTTTCCCGGATACATTGTTCTATATGTTTTCCACTAAGTTATCGCCTTTTTTGTGGAAATGATTTTTTTCATCCAATATGAATAGGGTTATCTTTGCATGACCTCCCGGAGTTTTTCCTGTTTCCCTGTACTTCCGCTGGTCCAATCACTTTTTATTTAGTTTTTAAAGGTTCGCCAAAATAACCAGTCATTATGGCCAAGTATATATTTGTTACCGGCGGGGTAACATCATCATTGGGTAAAGGAATTATTGCTGCCTCTCTGGCAAAATTGCTCCAGGCAAGAGGTTTGCGGGTTACAATCCAGAAATTTGACCCATACATCAACGTTGACCCCGGCACCATGAACCCATACGAACATGGTGAATGTTATGTAACGGAAGATGGCGCTGAAACTGACCTCGACCTTGGCCATTACGAAAGGTTCCTGAACATCTTTACTTCCCAGGCCAACAATGTTACCACAGGCCGTATTTATCAAACAGTAATTAACAAGGAGAGGGAAGGAGCATACCTTGGAAAGACAGTACAGGTAATTCCGCACATTACCGATGAAATAAAGCGGCGGATGCTGCAACTTGGGCAGGATGATAAATATGATATCGTCATTACTGAAATAGGCGGAACTGTTGGCGATATTGAAAGCCTTCCTTTTGTAGAAGCGATGCGTCAGTTGCAATGGGAACTGCCCGAAGAAGATACTGTACTTGTACACCTTACACTTATCCCATACCTGAAGGCTGCCAAAGAGCTTAAAACAAAACCTACCCAGCACAGTGTGAAGATGCTGAGTCAGGAAGGTGTGAATCCCGATATAATTGTTTGCCGCACTGAAAAACAATTAACAACTGAACTTAAACGGAAAATTGCCCTGTTCTGTAACGTAAGACAGGAAGCAGTTATTGAAGCAATGGATGCCTCCACCATTTACGAAGTACCCTTGCTGATGATGCGGGAGCAACTTGATTTGATCTGCCTGAAAAAACTGAATATTACCGGGTATAAAGAACCGGAATTGACAAAGTGGAAAGAGTTCCTGGATAAACTGAAATATCCAAAAAGCAAAGTTACAATCGGCCTTATTGGTAAGTACATAGAGCTGCAGGATGCGTATAAATCAATTCTTGAATCATTCATACATGCAGGTGCCATCAATGAATGCCAGGTGCAGGTGGTAAATGTACACAGTGAGTTTATTACAGAACAAAATGTAAAGGAAAAGCTTTGTGGTTTGGATGGGCTGCTGGTGGCACCCGGTTTTGGCCACAGGGGAGTAGAAGGGAAAATTATTTCGGTAAAATATGCCCGTGAAAATGGACTGCCATTCTTTGGTATTTGTTTGGGCATGCAAATGGCAGTGATTGAGTTTGCCCGTAATGTACTTGGCCTGACTGATGCACACTCCACCGAGATGGATCCTGATACAAAGAACCCGGTAATTGACCTGATGGAGGGGCAGAAGAAAGTGACTGCCAAAGGTGGTACTATGCGATTAGGGGCTTATCCCTGCGACATTAAGGCCGGATCACTGGCTGCCAAAATTTATGATAAAACATCAATAACCGAAAGACACCGCCATCGCTGGGAGTTTAACAACAAGTATATTGAGCAATATGAAAAAGCCGGGATGATTGCAAGTGGTAAGAACCCCGCAACTGACCTGGTTGAAATTGTGGAATTGCCCGGTCATCCTTTTTTCGTTGGTGTCCAGTATCACCCGGAGTTAAAAAGTACAGTTGAAAACCCGCAGCCGATATTTGTAAATTTTGTCAGGGCGGCAAAAGAGTACGCCGAGAAAATAGCTGTTGTTCAAAGACCTGCTGTTCAGGGAGAGATTGCGTAAAAAAGCCGGCAAAATGTATGAAAAGGCTGGGTAAAAGGTGGTATGATCAGTCTGCAGGCAACCCGTGAAACCACTATCTTTGCGTCCGCCCCGCATTATTGGCGGGGATTCAATTTTAAATATTTCACAGGATGAAATTCGACCGTAATACCATTATTGGGTTTGTATTGTTAGCCGCCCTGTTTATCGGCTATTTTACGATTATCAATAAAGACCAGTCTGCTTACAAAAAGACGCAGCAGGCTAAGCAGGATTCAATCAACCGGAGAAATGATTCGCTTGCAAAAATCAACAAGCCAAAGGATGATTCTCTTAAGAAAGTGGTTGATTCTGTTACCTCTGTTGCCAATGCCGGTGCTTTTGTTGCAGCTTCAGATACCAATGAAAAGGTAATTTCTGTTGAGAATAGTCTGATTAGGGTTTCTTTCTCAACCAAAGGCGGACAGGTTAAGAAGGTTGAACTTAAGCAGTATAAAGGCCAGGACAGCAACTTTGTAAGAATGGCCGGAACTGAGTTTGACAAACTGAGTTACAGGATTAATACTGGTAAAACGAGTGAGGAAACTGCTAACCTGAATTTTGCAAAGATTGATTCTTCTTCAAATGGAGGTAATAAAACGATTTCGTTCACTTTAGCTCCGCAAGACAGCAGTGGTCAGTACATTGTACATGAGTACACCATTAAGCCGGATGATTACATGATTGATTTTAATGTGAAAATGAATGGCGTTGACCATCTGCTTCAGCAGGGGGCAATGGTGGTTAACTGGCAATATGCAGCTCCCCAGCAGGAATCAGATATTTCGTACGAAAAACAAAATACACAGGTTGGTTATGTAAAAGATGGTGAATTTGATTATCACACCATTGGACGTAAAAAAAGTAAAAGCTTTGAAGAATCAGTTGACTGGGTTGGGGTAAGGCAACGTTTCTTTTTCGGTGCATTAACGGCAAAACAGAAATTTACATCCGGTGATATGCAGTGGGAGATACCTGCTGATTCTGCAAGAATGGTTGTGAAAGCTACTGCTAATATGAAACTGACAGTAAAACCGGGTGCGCCGTCAGTTATTCCTTTCAGCCTCTATTATGGACCTTCAGAATATCATATTTTGAAGAAGTACGACATGAAGTATGAAAAGCTGATTAACCTCGGTCAGGGTATTTATTCGTTTGTAAGGCCAATCAACAAGTATCTTATCATGCCCATTTTCGACTTCTTTAAGGGGTTTGCAGGAGGTATGGGCTTGGCCATTGCATTACTTACCATTTTCATACGGCTTCTTACATCACCATTGTTATACAAAAGCTATCTAAGCGGTGCAAAAATGCGGGTACTGCGGCCAGAACTGGCACAGCTGAAAGAAAAGCTTGGAGCCGACCAGCAGGCTTACAGTATGGAGCAAATGAAATTATTCCGTGAAGCTGGTGTAAATCCGTTAGGAGGTTGTTTGCCTGCGTTATTACAAATCCCCATATTCTTCGCCTTATTTAGTTTATTCAGTTCCGATATTGCCCTGCGTGGAGCCGAATTTCTTTGGTCAAGCGACCTGGCGGCTTACGATGCCCCTATAAAATTTGGGTTTAATATCCCGTTGTTAGGAAGTCATATCAGTTTATTTAACGTAACGGCAACACTGACCAGCTTCCTGATTTCTGTTTACAGTATGAGCATGACTCCCGATCAAAGCAACCCGATGCTGAAGTACATGCCTTACATTTTCCCTATTTTCCTTCTTTTCTTCTTTAACAGTCTGCCTTCGGCGCTGACCTGGTATTATACTGTGTCTAATCTGATTACTTTGGGTCTTCAATTTGTTATTCAGACTTATATAATTGACCATGATAAGATATTGGCGAAAATGGCCGAAAACCGTAAGAAGCCAAAAGCAAAATCCAAGTGGCAGGAAAGGCTGGAGCAAATGCAGGAACAGCAAAAGAAATTAAAAGATATGCAGCAGAAAGGGAAGCGTTAAAATCTACCTGTAGCAAATTAAGAGATGGGTCAGGAGATTCTCCTGGCCCATTTTTGTTTAATATTTCAGAAAATGACCAGCATTAGCATTCGCTTGCAACTAATTAGCTAATTTGGCACATCTTTTTATTGTTATTTAATGAACATAATAGAATGAAAAGCATATTTAAGATAACAACAGTTGGTGCACTACTCCTGATTTCTACGCTGGGTTCAGCACAACGAAAGCTGACAGAAGCCACTATTTCTTATGACATTGTGATTAATACGAGTAACCAAACACCACAGGCTGCCGACCTGCTGGATGGGGCAACCAGTGTTATATACCTGAAAGGCAACATGAGCCGTTCAGAAATGATAAGTTCTTTGGGTACTCAGGCAACTATTGTTGATGGGAAAACCGGCAATGTGACTGTTCTAAAGGAATATGGCGATCAGAAATACATGATTAAAATGACCGCAGAAAACTGGAAAGAGTCCAATAAAAAATCTGACGGGGTTGTGTTTACTTATTATGAAGAATATAAAATCATTAAAGACTATAAATGTCAGAAAGCAATTGGTAAAATGGTAGATGGTACCGAGTTTACCGTTTACTTTACCAAAGAGCTGATACCTTCTAATATGGATGTGCAGTATATCAATAAGAATTTGCCAGGCCTTGCCATGCAGTACGAAGCAAAACTGGGGAAGATGAATGTAACCTATACAGTTTCATCTATAAACTTTAACCCTGTGGCACAATCAAAATTTGACCTGCCAAAATCTGGTTTCAGAGTAATGACTTATGAAGAAAGTAAAGGCGCTGGTAATTAGTTGCGCTGAGTAATACGGTTATTGATCCCTATCGAAATCCTGCTTACAACAACATTCTTTTTAAGCGGAACAACAATTGATGTCCCATCTTTTTGAACAGTTACTGTTGTATTTAAACGGATTACCTTTTTTTCTGCAGCTAAAGAGTTTGTATTCAATATAGTGCTGCCTCTGTAAGTATAGTTGGAGCGTAATGTTATAGTCCCGGGCTTGTAGTTGCTTCTTGTGATAGCAACATTTCCATTCCTGTTAGCTCTTCCCCTGCCATCGCCCAAAGTTGCGAAAGAAGCAACAGCAGTAACTGTAAATAAAGCGATTACAGCTATTTTTCTGCCAGCCAGTCTCAACGATATAGTTAGTTTGGGCTTGTTCATTTTTACAAAAATAAGTACAAAAATCGGAAATTAACAAAGTGTTAGTCCAGAACTTTAATACATTATTAACGTTACAGACGTAAAATTGTTACAAATCGTTTGCAGAAACTTGCAGCTATTTTACACATCTGGGGAAAACTACACCCCAGACACTATAAAGGATGTGTTAACTTGTTGAAACATAGTGCTAATAAGGTCTTTTTCCAAGCATGGGTACTTAACTATATTTGTTCATCAAATTTGGCTTAATGAGGGAGAATAATCCTTACCGGGAAGACAAAGAACAGATGCGGGAACTGCTAAAGCAGTACGAGAACCTGAAAAATGGCCGGAGCCATTCATTTCTGGAAGAAGAGGCGTTTGAAACACTGATAGACTTTTTTCTTGAAAAAGATGATATTACAAAAGCTGCTGAGGCTGCGGAAATTGGCTGTGAGCATTTCCCTTATTCTTCTTTACTTCTTATAAAAAAGGCTGATGTATTACTGGCAAACCGCCGCTACCGTGATGCGCTGGAAATTCTGGATCAGGTTAGTGTGCTTGATGCAAGGGATATAAATATTTTCATATTAAAAACTGATGCCTACCTGGCGTTAGATATGCATGAGAAAGCCGTTGCATTGCTCGAAGAAGCAGTGGCTTCGTTTGAAGGAGAGGAGAAAATTGATCTGTTGTTCGAACTGGCAGATGTTTATGATGACCACGAGGATTTTGAAAAAGTGTTTGACTGTTTGCAAATGATTTTAAAAGAAGAGCCTAACAATGAAGAGGCACTTCACAAAATATGTTTCTGGACCGATTTTACCGGTCGCAATGAAGAGAGCATTAAACTGCATAAAGAAATTATTGATGAGTATCCCTATAATGAACTGGCATGGTTTAACCTCGCTGCAGCCTATCAGGGACTGAAACTCTATGAAAAATCTATTGATGCTTATCAGTATGCACTGGCAATAGATGATAAGTTTGACTATGCTTACCGTAATATGGGGGATGCCTATATCAGGCTGAGAAAGTATAAAGAGGCAATAGAGGTATTAGAAAAAGTGACGGAGTTATCAAAACCTGAAGATGTGATTTTCGAGGCATTGGGATATTGTTATGAGAAGCTGAAGAAATATGCCCAGGCCCGTTTTTATTACAGAAAAGCATCACATCTGCGGCAGGATGACAGCCGGTTACTTTATAAAGTAGCGTCAACCTATTTTAACGAAAATCTCTGGGAAAGCTGTCTGAAACAGCTGGATACAGCTTTGCAGATGCACCGGTTGCAGCCGGAATATAATCTGATGGCTGGTGAGTGTAAGATGCAGTTAGGCCAGTATAAAGAGGCTATTCAATTCTTTACAAATGTAGTTGCTGTAAGACCAAAGAACACAAAAGGCTGGGAAGCATTAATCAGGGGTCTGTATAGCATTGCTTTCTTTGAAGATGCGTTGGAGCAGTCCGAAGCAGCCATTATTGCCACTGGGGGGAAGGCTATTTTTGCGTATTACAAAGTCGCTACCTTATTGGCATTAGGAAAATCCAAAGAGGCGTTGATACAATTAGAGGAAGCTATGCGGTCGCAGCCCAAAATGCTTAAAAAATTTGTTGAGCTAAATCCTTCTGTATTACAAAACCAGCAGGTAGTGGATGTTATTGCGAGGTATAAGAGAAATAAGTCAATATAAGGTACTTCTGTACTGCTCAAAATCAGCCAGTTGATATTTTTTCTTCCTTATTTTTGTCGAAATCGGAAAGTTTCTTCCGCTGTAAAAAAACTTACTATATGAACTTCAGTCTTACACAAATTCCGGACAGATATATTAAGCCCCGCACATCAGGTATTACAATGGTAATGGATAAAGGATTAAGTGTGGAGGAAACTAAAAATTTTTTGAGTGTGGCCCATCCGCATGTAGATTTGGTGAAGCTGGGCTTTGGTACTTCTTATGTAACTCCTAACCTGGAAGAAAAACTGGAGGTTTATCGTTCCTACAATATGCCTGTTTATTTTGGCGGCACTTTATTTGAAGCCTTTCTTATCCGAAACCAGTTTGAAGATTATATTTCTGTGTGCAAAAATTTTGGCATCAGTTACATGGAAGTAAGCGACGGGTCAATTACTATTCCGCACTCAGAAAAATGCGGGTATATTGAAAAACTAACTAAGCATGGAACGGTTTTAAGTGAAGTAGGAAGTAAAGATGCTGCCCATATCATTCCACCTTATAAGTGGATAGAACTGATGAAGGCAGAACTGGATGCTGGATCCACCTATGTAATTGCAGAAGCAAGAGAAGCCGGAAACGTTGGCATCTACCGTGGCAGTGGAGAAGTAAGGGAAGGTCTTGTTCAGGAAATACTGACACAAATACCCGGTGAGAGAATTCTTTGGGAGGCTCCGCAAAAAGCCCAGCAATTATACTTTATTGAACTGCTTGGATGTAATGCTAACCTTGGAAATATTGCTCCGTCAGAAGTTATTTCTCTTGAGGCCATGCGTATAGGTCTTCGTGGCGATACATTCGAAATGTTTCTTACAAAAAAGGAAACTACCTGATGCGAATATTCGGCTTAATTGGCTATCCTTTGTCTCATTCTTTTTCCAAAAGTTATTTTGAAAGAAAGTTTGAAAAGGAAGGATTAGACGACTGCCGGTTTGAGAATTTTTCTATTTCCTCAATCAGTGATTTGATTAATCAGGTCATACCTAGTAATCCCGGCCTTGAAGGAGTGGCTGTTACAATCCCTTATAAACAGGCAGTACTGCCTTTTCTGCATTCAGTTGATGGTATTCCTGAGGGTCTCCGGGCATGTAATTGTATAAAAATCAAAGAAGATAAACTGGCAGGATTTAATACGGACTATATCGGTTTTCAGGAAAGCTTCAAAACTGGTCTCAGGCCCCATCATAAGCAGGCTCTGGTTTTGGGTAATGGCGGAGCAACTGCATCAGTAATTTTTGTATTACAAAGAATGGGGATCGCATACAAGATAGTAAGCCGCCAGCTGCACAATGGATCCGATTACGTTTATGAGGAGATTACAGGAGACATTATCAAGCAATACCCTTTAATAATTAACACAACACCATTGGGAATGTATCCCAATACGGACACTTGTCCACCTCTTCTTTATAATGCCATCAGTTCACAACATTACCTTTACGACCTAGTGTATAATCCTGAACTGACATTGTTTCTTCAGAAAGGAAAGGAAAAAGGCGCAGCCGTGAAAAATGGAGCTGATATGCTGGTGATACAGGCAGAAGAAAACTGGAGAATCTGGAATTCCTGATTTTGCTAACTCTAATTAGTTCTTTTCAACCCTTTTACCAAAAAGATAGCCTGCAGAACAAAGAACCACAGCACCAGCAGCAACCCAAACTAAATTTCCGCCAGAAGCGATGTACGCAACAACACCTCCAAGTATTGCCCCTAATACAGCAAAAACAAAGGTAGTACCTGTTTTTTGCCTTATATGCGATAATTCCCCATGAACATGTTTGTAATCCTTAAGCCGGTGCTTATGATCTTTTCTGTGATGTGAACGAGCCATATCCTTTTTTTTGTGGTGAAAAGGTACAAAAAACAGAATATTCAAAAAATGATTATTGGTGAGCCGTGATTTATTTATCAACTTTTTCTCAAGGGGAAGCGGCTATTTTTCTTATTTCCCGGGGTATCAAATCCTGAATAACCAGTATCAGTCATTCACATAATTTTAGTCATGCACAAATGGCAAAAATGGGCTAATTTGCCGCAAAATATAAAACGGTCTAAAATCAACTTTTGCCAATGAAACACGAATACTGGATTAATGTTACCCATGCTGACAACAGGCTTGTTATATACCTTGACGGAGAAATAATATGGGACAGTAATATTACCCACGATGATCCGGAAATGAATCATTTTATCAATATTACTGAAGGTCTCGAGGAGCATTCAAGGCATACTAACGAACTGATTTTTGAAGGGTTTAACGATCACTATGGTGAGAAGCATGATGATGGAGATTTTAACTACTGGCACTTTACATACCGTGTTTTCAGGCGGGATATTAATGATGCAGGAGAAGTAACTGCCGAAACAGATATACTGGAACCATTTAATGAAAGACATCTTTCCAACCCCAATATTACTGCGATTGAAAATGTATATCATATAGTGCTGAAAGATGGTAAATACAGGGTAATGCAAAACAGCCTGAAAAAGAATTTCTATAAGTAATTTTTTAGTTAATTAGATTTTGGTGCCCTGTTGTCAGGGCACTTTACGTTACACAAAGTTTTACAGAATGCAGTTCAGTAATCACCATATAAGCATTGCTTCTTTTGAAGATGTATCAGATATTACCATTCTGCTGAATAGCGCCTACAGGGGAGAGGCCTCTAAAAAAGGCTGGACAACGGAAGAACACCTGATTGGAGGTGATACAAGATCGACAGACCAGTTAACTGCCGATACTATGAAAGAAGAGAAAAGTGTTTTTTTGAAATATACAGAAGATGGGGAGATTATTGGTTGTGTCAATCTTCAGGAGCATGGTGAAAAAATCTATCTGGGTATGTTTAGTGTGGCACCAGGCAGGCAAGGAAGCGGAATAGGAAAGGAAATACTTAAGGCTGCAGAGGAGTATTCTCTTTCAGTAAACTGCGGAATTATATACATGTCGGTTATTTCAGTAAGAACAGAACTGATTGACTGGTACAAACGCCACGGCTATGCTGATACAGGCATCCGCAAACCTTTTGTAGAGGATAACATTACCGGCAAGCATAAAATGCCCCTCGAGTTTCTGTTTTTGGAAAAAAATATCAGATGAACGGTTTCTGGCTGTTTTAAGCACACATTCTTGTTACATTTGAGGTAAATCAGCACAATGAAAATCGTCAGCCTTTTTGTATCGTTATTCCTGTTTGCCGGTATTGCATCTGCCCAAACAGGCAGTACATTATCAGTAGTTCCTGACAGTACAAAAAAAGTTGAAGTGGTTAAAACTGCCTGCGGACAATGCATGTTTGGAATGAAAGCTGACGGATGCACTTTGGCTGTTCAGATCAAAGGGAAAAAATACTTTGTAGAAGGGACAACAATAGATGACCATGGGGATGCGCATGCTGCGGATGGTTTTTGTTCAGCCATTCGTAAAGCAGAAGTACAGGGTGAGGTAGTAAATGGGAAATTTAAGGTGACTTACTATAAACTATTGCCCTCTGGCAAGGGTACAAACACACAGGGGCATTAACCGCCTGATTTCATTATGGCTTTTCTAGAAGTAAAGAATGTTACCCGTATTGAGAATGGCTCACTTTTATTGAGTGAAACCAGCTTTGTGCAGCAGGAAAACGAAAAAATTGCTATTGCAGGAGAAACAGGTTCGGGCAAAACATCATTGCTGAAAATAATAGCCGGGTTAATACAGCCAGATTCCGGTGAAGTTTTTTTTGAGGGCAAAAGGGTTCCCGGCCCTAATGAAAAACTGCTCCCGGGCCATGCAAAAATTGCTTACCTGAGCCAGTATTTTGAATTAAGAAATAACTATCGGGTGGAAGAAGAACTAGAGTGTAAAAATCTTCTTTCAGATGAGCAGGCTGCTTTAATTTATAAAGTTTGCCAGGTAGAGCATTTGCTCAAAAGGAAGACCGACCAGCTTTCCGGAGGCGAAAGGCAACGGATTGTTTTAGCAAGATTGCTCACCACCTCACCCAGGTTGCTGCTGCTCGATGAACCTTTTTCGAATATGGATATGGCACATAAGCGAACAATCAAACAGGTGATTCATGACATAGGTGAGCAGTTAGAAATAACTTGCATGCTTGTTTCACATGAGCCGGCCGATACTCTTTCATGGGCCGACAGGATACTGGTGATGAAAGCCGGGGCAATAGTACAGCAGGGCAGTCCCAAAGAAATTTATTCTCAACCAGCTTCAGAATACACAGCCGGGCTTTTTGGCGACTATATCATTCTCTCTGAAATGGTGACTGATTATTTTTCAGCCGGATTCGGATTGCAAAACCAGCATAAAAAAATCCTCTTCAGGCCAGAGCATTTTGTTCTTAGCACAAAAGAGGATTCTTTGGTAAAAGGAGAAATAAGGAATATCAGTTTTGCCGGAGGCAGCTACCTGCTCTCGGTTTCCTTTCTTGATCAGTTAATTCCAGTACGGACACTAAACAACAAACTATGTGCAGGGGATAAAGTTGCTGTTATTCCCGATATCTCCAAAGCCTGTTATCTGAGCGAAATTGATTAGAGAGTAATCACACTGTTTGTTCCGCCAAATTCATTTTCTACTTCAGTATCTGCTTCCGGTTCGTTATGCCATTCGCTTTCGTTCACTTTGTATTTGAATTCGTGAGTTGAATCTTTAGGAAGGTTAATTTCTGCACTAAAGCTGCCGTCTTTTTTCTTTTTCATCGAAAGTGGCTCGTTCCAGTTGCCGTTAAGTCCCAGCACTTCAATAGTTTCAGCATTTTCAGGTGAAATAGAAAACTTCACTTTACAATAGTCCTTAGTCTTGTAGTAGGTTTTTTGTACCATTTTTTATTTTTTGATTAGCAATTCTTAACGAAAAACGTTCTTCAGATGGGTGGCAATCGTCAGGCGAGGGATTAAGGACAGGTTCAAAACCCTTAATTCCGTCTGATTAAAAAAGTAACCCACAGGGTTATGTCTTTTTTTGAGCGAAAGTGCAAATATGCAGTTATAAGTAAGAAAATAATGGCGTATTTTTCCCCCTGATGTTAATATGCTGAATCCCAGGTTCCATCCATTCCCCGCTATCAATACAGAGCGGTTAGTGCTTCGTGAAATTAAGGCCGAAGACAAGCGGGAAGTTTTCCTCCTCCGTTCCGATAAACGGGTACTTGCCTTTCTGGGTAAAGAGCCTGCCCGCCGGATGCAGGAAGCTTCTGAGTATATCAGGATGATAAAACAGTCTGTTGAAGAAAATCTGTCAATATTATGGGCTATTTCTCTGAAAGAGACCCCGGCATTGCTTATTGGCACTATTTGTTTCTGGAACCTGCAAAAAGAGAATCACCGGGCTGAAATAGGATATGTGCTGCATCCTGACTTCTGGCAGAGAGGAATAATGAAAGAAGCATTAAATGCAGTACTGCGTTATGGCTTTGAAGAGCTGAAATTACACAGCGTTGAAGCCAGGCTGCTTGCGGCTAACAAACCTTCAGCATTCTTGCTGGAATCAGCCGGTTTTGTGAAGGAGGGCCAACTGAGGGAAGAGATGTATTTCAGGGGAAATTTTTATGATACGGTTATTTATTCCCGCTTGCGGTAATATCCGGTTACCGGGCAGGACAGTCTTTTAGGTTTTATCGGGCATCTCACTTAAATTTGCCCACCTGTTTAAAAAGATAAAAATGGCAAGAATTATAGCATTCAGAGATGCACTCAGAGAAGCAATGAGCGAAGAAATGAGAAGAGATGACCGGGTTTTTCTGATGGGAGAAGAAGTGGCAGAATACAACGGAGCATACAAAGTAAGTCAGGGAATGCTGGCTGAATTCGGCCCGAAAAGGGTTTTGGATACTCCTATATCTGAGCTTGGTTTTACAGCAATAGGTGTTGGTGCAGCTCAAAACGGATTGCGTCCGATTGTGGAGTTTATGACCTGGAACTTCGCTGTTCTGGCTTTAGACCAAATTTTAAACACTGCTTCTAAAATGCTGGCAATGAGTGGTGGACAAATAACTTGCCCTATTGTTTTCAGGGGCGGAAATGCTTCTGCTGGCCAGCTTGGGGCTCAGCACTCTACGGCCTTTGAAGCCTTGTATGCCAATATTCCGGGAATAAAAGTGGTGTCGCCCAGCAATGGTTATGATGCAAAGGGATTGCTGAAACAGGCCATCCGGTTTGAAGAAGACCCTGTAATGTTTATGGAAAGCGAACACCTGTATGGCGAGAAAAGCGAAGTACCCGAAGAAGAATATTATATTGAATTAGGAAAGGCTGATATTAAGAAAGCCGGAAAAGATGTAACCATCGTTTCTTTCAACAAAATGATGAAAGTGGCACTTGGAGCCGCTGCCGAGCTTGAAAAAGAAGGTATCAGTGCTGAGGTAATAGATTTGAGGACAATCCGTCCGCTTGACTGGATGACCATCCTTGAAAGCGTTAAGAAAACCAACAGGCTGGTTATTGTTGAAGAACAGTGGCCATTCTCCTCGATTTCTTCGGAAATATCTTATCGCATACAAAAAGAAGGCTTCGACTACCTGGATGCGCCAATCAGGCGGATAACCGCTGCAGATGCACCGTTGCATTACGCACCAAATCTTGTAGCTGCCGCCCTGCCAGATGTTCCAAGAACCGTTAAACTGGTAAAGGAAGTTATGTATCAGGTTAAATAATTATTGAGCCAATATTAACTGCGAACCCTGCATTTTGCAGGGTTTTCTTTTTTCAGTTGGGTATTTTTACTAATTGGTAAAGATTTTTGAATCAGGATGCAGCGTTTCGCTATTATTCCCCCATCTTTGTAATGGTTTTTCATAGGATATTGGATTTTAAAACGAGGCTGGGTTTCTACCCGGCCTCTATTTTTGTAATTATCCTCAGTAATATATCCTCTCTGGCTTCAGACCAAAAAAGGTAACTTCGCACACCCAAATACCATAATATGCCTGACATTCTGATAATAGATGATGAAAAAGCCATTAGAAAGACTCTCAGCGAAATTCTCTCCTTTGAAGGGTATAAGGTTGACGAAGCTGCTGATGGTGAAGAAGGGGTAAAAAAAATCAAAGAAAAGATATATGATCTTGTCCTTTGCGATATCAAGATGCCAAAACTTGATGGCATTGAATTTTTGCAAAAGTCAAATGAGATAAACCCTGATGTGCCGGTAATCATGATTTCTGGTCATGGCAATATTGAAACAGCAGTTGAGGCTGTTAAGAAAGGCGCATACGACTATATTTCCAAACCACCCGATTTAAACCGGTTGCTTATTACCATCCGCAATGCGATGGATAAAAGCACCCTTGTAACCGAGACGAAAGTGCTGAAACGGAAAGTGAGCAAGGTGCAGGAAATGATTGGTGAATCAGAACCTATCAGGAAAATAAAAGAAACGATTGACAAGGTGGCCCCCACAGAAGCAAGGGTGCTTATTACCGGCGAAAATGGCTCGGGGAAAGAACTGGTGGCACGGTGGATACATGAGAAAAGCAACCGTTCCGGAGCACCGTTAGTTGAGGTAAACTGTGCAGCCATTCCGACAGAACTGATAGAGAGTGAACTTTTCGGACATGAGAAAGGTTCTTTTACTTCTGCCATTAAACAACGCATAGGTAAGTTTGAATCTGCCAACGGCGGTACATTATTTCTTGACGAGATTGGGGATATGAGTGCTAATGCTCAGGCAAAAGTTTTAAGGGCATTACAGGAAGGAAAGATTACAAGGGTGGGGGCAGATAAAGACATCAGTGTTGATGTAAGGGTAATTGCCGCCACTAATAAGGATTTACTGAAAGAGGTGGAAGCAAAAAATTTCAGGCTAGACTTATATCACAGGCTTGGCGTTATCATCATACATGTGCCATCATTAAATGAAAGGAGGGATGATATTCCGCTGCTGGTTGAAAAATTTCTGGGGGATATTTGTTCGGAATATGGCACGGCTGTCAAATCAATCGAAAAGCCTGCCATAAAATTGTTGCAGGAGTACGATTGGACAGGAAACATCCGTGAACTGCGGAATGTGGTGGAGCGGCTGGTGATTTTATCCGGTAAAACGATTACCGAAGAGGATGTAAAGACTTATGTGATGCCGCGGTGATTGGGCTTTAGCAAAACTTTGATTATTTAATATTTTGGCAGGCAGATTATAGTGATATTTTTGTCGCCATTAAAACAAGGCTTATGCCAGCAAAACACATTTTTATTGTTTATTTAATCGGTACGCTGATTGTTTTTCTGCCATCATTTGGTTTGGCAAAACTGTTTGCAAAAGCCGGTGCCCCTTCCTGGAAGGCTTACATCCCATTTTATAATACATGGGTGATGCAGGATCTGGCTAAGCGTCCCAAACATTGGGTGTTCTGGCAGTTTATTCCGGTAGTAGGCTGGTTTATCAGCCCTGGTATTTTTATTGAGTTTGCCAAAGTGTTTGGCCGGTTTTCTTTTGGCGCACATACCGCTGCTTCTTTGCTGGCACCAGTGTATTTCCCATACCTGGCCTATAAAGAGAACCCTAAGTTCGTTGGCCCTGAAGAAGTAAGAAAACACAAAAAACCCGGATGGCGGGAATGGGTGGATGCAGGCATATTTGCTGTAGTGGCGGCTACCTTAATCCGCACATTTATTTTCGAGGCATACACGATACCAAGCTCTTCGATGGAAAAAACTTTACTTGTGAAGGATTTCCTTTTTGTTAGCAAGCTTAGTTATGGCCCGCGGATTCCTAATACACCTCTGTCGTTTCCATTTGTTCATAATTATTTGCCCTTTGGTTCCAGCAAAAAATCATATTCTGAGGCAATAAAAATTCCTTACACAAGGTGGTTCGCTTCCCCGGTGAAAAGAAATGATTGTGTTGTGTTCAATTTTCCTGAAGGGGACACTGTTATTAACCTCCCGGGTTTTCAGTCGGCACAGCCTTACTATGACATGATACGGGAACTGGACGGCACAATGTCTGATGCCAGAAGGCAGCAAATACTGAATAACCCGGATTATCCTATCGCTGTACATCCTGTAGATAAGACAGACAACTACATAAAAAGATGCGTGGCTGTAGCCGGTGATTCGTTGAAGATCGTTAATGGAATCCTGTATATTAATAATGAAAAGGCTTTTGTGTCACCTACATCAGCCACTTATTACTATTTCAATGCGACAAAATCATTAAGTGAATTTGACCTCAGGGATGCAGGCATATCGTTAAACCAGAATGAGGATAATGCGATGGCTAACGATTTTCAGCCTGTAAGTGGTAATACATACAGGGTGAATCTTACACTTGGCGAAGTAGAAAAACTAAGAAAAATTAGTGGAGTGGAAGCTAATTCAGTTTTGCCTGAGATAGATTCTTCACGGTCGGGTCAGACTTTTCCTTATGACACAAACTACTTCCACAACACCCGTGATAACTTTGAAAGTATCTGGGTTCCTAAAAAAGGCGGAGTTATTCAGTTATCACCAAAGAATATTGCACTGTATAAAAGGTGTATTGCTTTCTACGAGGGCAATAAGTTCGAGGTTAGCAATGGTAAAGCGTATATAAACGGTAATGAAGCTACCAGCTACACCTTTAAGATGGATTATTATTGGATGATGGGTGATAACAGGCATAAGTCACAGGACAGCCGCTACTGGGGTTTTGTACCTGAAGACAGAATTGTTGGCAAAGCCTGGCTCATCTGGTTCAGCTATGAGAATGGCCCCCGCTGGAAACGGTTGTTCCGTATTGTAAAATAAAAAGTTGTACTTTTATATGCCCCTGTTGACCACAGGGGCATTTGTGTCTTTAACAGGATAGATTATGAAGGAAAAAAAGTTTGAATTCGCCTACAAGGTTTTTGATAATATCAGTGAGTTGAACGATGAAGATGCTTCATTGCTGGACAAGGCAAGAGAAGTTACCAAGCAGGCCTATGCTCCGTATTCTAAATTTAATGTTGGTGCGGCTGCTTTATTACAAAATGGCGAACTAATTACAGGAACTAACCAGGAGAATGCCTCATACCCTGTTGGTATTTGCGCCGAAAGGGTTTTACTCGGTACTGTTGGCAATCTTTATCCCGGTGTTCCGGTTAAAACACTTGCTATCAGCTATGACAGCATTAATGTAAAAAGCGACCATCCCATTTCACCATGTGGCATGTGCCGCCAGGCCATACACGAATATGAATTAAGGACTGAATCACCTATTCGCTTAATCCTGAGCGGTCAGGAAGGGAATGTGTTTATTATAGAAGATGCCAGCCAGTTGCTGCCTTTCGCATTCACCAGCGATGAGTTGAAATAGAAAAATGAAATATCTTCTCTTAAAGGCGCTTGATAGTACAGCCCACTGATTTCGATTCTTTCACTGTTATATCTTTTCCGCCCAGCATTTCATCAATTGCCACTAACAGGTGTTTACGGGTAACAGCATTGGCATCTGATGGGTTATCGTCAATAGCTCCGTGGTAAACCAATTTACCATTGGCATCAAAAAGGAAACACTCCGGTGTGCGGTTGGCACCAAAAGCATCGGCCAGTTTATGGTTCTTGTCAACTAAGTACTTCCAGTGGTAACCCTGCGCATCGGCGTATTTTTTCATTTCGTCAAAAGAATCATCATCGCCTCTTTTTGCTTCGTTTGAGTTAAGCAGTGCCACACCCACACCCATACCGTTGGCATATTTGCACACTTCATAAGTGCGGGACTGGTTCTTAATTACATAAGGACAGGTATTGCAGCTGAACATCACCAGCAATCCTTTTTCTGTTTTTACATCGCTGAGCGAAACTTCCTGGCCGGAAATGTCCTGCATCTTCACATCAGAAGAGGGGAGGGAGGCTCCCAGCGGTATCGGGTCTATAGCGGGTTTCAATGCCATAAAAATGATGGCGGCAACAGGCAGCAGGGCCAAAAGTATTTTCTTCATGGTTTTTATTTTTGTATTTCCAAATATCGTTAATCAGGCTGATTATGCGTTACCATTTGCAGAATTTTCTGCCCTTTCATCGGCAATTTTTTTCAGCGATGTGATGCTTACGTTCAGCTCAAAACCTATCAGCAGCACCAGCGAGTTGATGAAGATTAAAATCATCAGTATCAACACCGTTCCGATGGAGCCATAGAGCTGGTTGTAGTTGCCAAACCTTGTTACCCACCAGGAAAAGAGCAATGTCATCAGCAGCATCAGTACGGTGGCCAGTATGGAGCCGGGGTTTATCAGCGGCCACTTCTTATGCACAGCCGGGGCATGCCGGTAGATATACGAGATACTGGCGAAAAACAGCAGCACAATCACCAGCCACCTTGCATTGCGGATGATGGCCAGCACAGTTTCATTCTCCACGCCTAAGTATTCAAGCACGGCACCACGGGCAATTAACAAAAGAATGGAAGCGAACACCAGCACATACAATATCATGGTGATTTTAATCGCCACCCACCGCATATGCAGGCCCTTCCTTTTTTTAAAGCCAATATAGTTTTTGTCGAACGAACGCATGATGCCCATCATGGCGTTTGAAGAAAAGTACATAGACAGTGCCACACCCACTGATAATAATTCGTTTCTCGGCTTGTTGATGAAATCCTGGAGGAAGCCGATCAGGTTGGCGTTGTCCTTCTCGCCTGGTATCACATCCTTTATCAGTCCGAACAGTTCGGCCTGGAATTGTTGGGTAATCGGCAGGTAGGGGATTAAGGTAAACAGGAAGATGATAGCTGGTGGTATTGCCATTACAAAGTTGAACGAAATGGCCGAAGCCCTCTCCGTCATCCCGATGGTTTTTACCTGCTGCACAAAAAAGTTCACCACATCAAACAGCGGAATACCCCTGAAGCCCGGCAGCGATGTTTCCTTGCTCTTTTGTATCACCTGCTTTACAGGAGTAATACCAGCCAGTTTATTTCCAATCTTATTTATCAAGTGCAGCGTTTTTTTCTTTCTCTTTCCGTGCAGCGGTGCGGCGGTTCAGTTCCTGCTGGTACAGCTTTGCATACTTCATGTGGTCGTTGTAGTTGGTGGTAAATATGCTGCTGCCGTCAAACTGGCTGCTGGCTACAAAATAAAGGTATCCGGTTTTCGGCGCATTCAGCACCATGTCAATCGTTTCCCTGGCCGGTGTGCAAATGGGGCCGGGGGGCAGGCCCTCATGCTGGTAAGTATTAAAAGGCGATTTCGTTTCTAAGTGGGCATTCAGTATGCGGGTAAGGCCAAAATCTTTCAGTGCAAACTTAATGGTGGGGCAGGCCTGCAGTTTCATTCCTGTGTTCAGGCGGTTCAGGTAAGTGCTGGCAATATTTATCTTGTCGGCCTTTACATTGGTTTCCTCTTCCACTATCGAGGCAAGGGTAACCACCTGCAGCGGTGTCATGTTCAGGTTTTTGGCTTTGGCCTTTCTTTCTTCTGTCCAGAATTTGGTATAGGCGTTGTAAAACTGCTGCACTAATTTTTCAGGGCTGCTGTTCCATTTGTTTATGTATGTGTCGGGCAGCAGCAGGGCCATCACGGTATTGCTGTCCACGCCAAATTTTTGCAGCGAGTCGTTGTTGTTCAGGTAGTGCATCATTTGCAGCGAGTCGAAAATAAAATCGTAGCGCCTGCCGGTGCCCACTTTTCCGGCAAAGGCCTCTTTGGTTCTTTCTTTGTTCACCACCACTTTTACCTGCTCCTGGTTGCCGTTGCGCAGCATACGCACCAGGGCAAAAGCACTCATGCCATCTTTCAGTTTGTAGCGGCCCGGGCGGGGATTGCTGAAGCGCAGCAACTTGCAGGCAAGGCCATAGCCGCTGCCACTTATATAGTTGCTGTCTTTAAGCTGCCGGGTAAGGGTGGCCATGTCTGTGCCGGGGTAGATGTACAAAAAGCTGTTTTGCTTATTGTGCACTGCGGGGCGCATCACCTTAAAGGCAACAAAGCCGGCCGCAACCGCCAGCAACAGCACAGCACCAATAATTATCTTTTTTAGCATGGGGCAAAGGTAATGTTAGTTGTTGCTGCAATTTACTTGCTTATAGTTAATTATGAAGGGGTGGGGAGTATGGTTTCGGTTTTTGATTTTGCAGATGCGGGGTCGATGATGATGCGGTTGTTTTTGTAGTTGAGATAAAATTCGGGATGGGTTGATTTGAAGAGGAGAACCAGTTTGTCCATGCGGTAGCGCAGCAGGTTGCCTGCCTGGCGGAAGAGTGTGACGAGTGCGGTTCCCTGTGCGGACCTGTTGCTTACAGCGTTGCGGGGTTCGGGTGCTGCGGATTCGTAGGCCAGGATTGCGGTCATGAACTCGTCGAGGCGGGACTGAGAGATACCATATGCTGAAAGTGCGGGCAGGTTTTCAGTGGCGGCTGCATGAATATTGCGGCAGATGGCGGGGAGCAGCAAATCCTTCTTCCGCATTAAAGTGGTGTAAGAGAAATTTACCTTATACCTGAGTTCCATATTGCCGGATGCAACGGCACTGGCGAAGACGGCAGCCGCAACGGTGGTGGCGGCGGTGCTTACTGTTTTTTTCTTTTGGGTTTTATCTTCGGTGACACCGAGGATAACGAGGATTTCGGCACGGGCTGCGGCCCTGATGGCATCAACCAATGAGGTGAACTCGGCAGTTGCCTGTTGAAAAGCGGGGACGGTGGCGATGACAGCAGTGTTTGCGGCGCAGTAAGTGCTTACTGCATTGAACATACCAAGCCTTGCTTCCTGTTTTGCATTCATAGTTTAAGGTTTAGAGGAGAATGTTATGATTACAGAACAAATTTACCAGATGACAGAGTCTTTTGCAATACCACTTAAGTGGTATTCTTATTAGCAAGTTGTTAATGTTTTAAAGACAGAGAGACATGCTTTAGAGGCATGGGCGTATGCTTGACAGACAAAGTTCTTTGCTTAGCAGACAGAATCGTATGCTTAGCAGGCAAAGTCGTATGCTTGATTGACAAAGTCGTATGCTTGACAGGCAAAGTCGTATGCTTGACAGACAAAGTCGTATGCTTGACAGACAAAGTCGTATGCTTGACAGATAAAGTGGTATGCTTAACAGACAAAATGGTATGCTTAACAGACAAAGTTGTATGCTTGGTTGTAAATGGCTTATGACAGGCTGAAAGTGAGTGTTTTGGGTGGAATGGGGTTGTTTTTTAACCGCAAAGGGAATACAAGGAACACTGAGGACACGGAGAAGGCACGGAGTTGCACGGAGGGTTTCTGTATTTTCTCTGTGGTTCTCTGGGTTTGCTCTGCGTGGCTCTGTGTAAGTATTTTTTGTGTTGGAAGTTGAGAGATTGGCGATTGCTATCGGCTCACAAGAAGCAATTTATTGCCGCAGGCATGGCATTGTCCATGCCTTTATTATTTTTTTTTATTTACTTTTTGGCATTGCCCTCCCGATTTTCATCGGGACAGGCGCCAAGTAACAAAAAGGTCTAGGCAAACCCGAACGGCTCCGCCCGTTTTGCCGGCCAGCGCACAGTAGAGGCTTTAACTATGAGATTGTTTATTGTTGGCAAGGGGATTGCTTGAGACCCTGCTGCTTGTTATGCTGGACAACGAAAGGCGCTGTGCCCCGCCTTGAAAGTGTTTATAGTATTGTATGGATTTAAGTACGGCGGTTCCGCCGGGAGGCGGACACGGCATAGCGCTTTGAATGGCTGAACCGTTGTTGCGGTTTTGGAAAGCTGTAAATTTGGTGACGGGTTGGTGAAGGAGTGTTAGAGGATGAATTACCAGCGTCCCTACAAGGCACATGGCCAGTGAAGGAGACGCCGGGCGGGAAAAAACTAATGAAAAAAGTAGAGGCTATTGTGTGGTCTGATTTGAAGGTTGGCGACAAATGGGTGCCCTCTATAGATCGTATTGATGCGACATTGGATGATCGGAAAAAATATTTTGAAAATAATCGATCTCCAGGGTTAGAACCACCAAAGAAAGAGAAAGAGAGTCCAAAGAAGAACTCAAAATCTTTAAATTAAATGCAGTTAAAATGAAAATTACTTTTGTATTATTAAGCCTTTTATTTTCTTCGGTTGGCCATACTCAAAGATTTTCATTGGAGCATATTAATAAAAAAAAGTATTGCCCAGACTTTTTATATGCTGAAGTGGATTGCTTAATGAAACTAAAAACCAGAGACAAAAAAATTGACTTAGCTACGATTGACCTTTCGGGAGAGACTACATCTGTAAGAAAAGTCAATGATAGTGTGTATAGTGTTAGACCATTGGTATTAAATTCTGAAATAACTATTACTGTTATTGACAATAATTCTTACAAAGTAATTGACTCTGTTTTGATTAGAAGCGGTGACTACCCTTTTAAGTTTGGAATTACACAGTTGAATATAAGAGATATGGCGCATTCATATAGGGACATTTTTTCTCAAATGAAAAGGCTTTATTTTTACTCTCTCAATAAGGAGTGTATGGATTATGCAAGCATATGGCAGGTTATCTCATATGAGCTTGTACTTAAAAGGGGAAGTTCATCAATACTAAGAATTAGGATGCATGGCAACGAGGTAATACCTAATAAGTTTAAGCAAAACCTGATTATGAAATTCCAGCAGGAAGATGTATTAATGGCTCAAAATATTCATTTGAAGAACTCTATTGGTGAATGTATTAGAGTTGATAGTTATGGAGTATATAAGTAGAGGTATTAGCCCTTGCTGGTGTTCTGCAAAAAGCAGTACGCCGCTGTCATGTCTACGGCAGATAAATTGTGTTTTTCGCAGCCGAGTGTTCGTTGAACTTTCATAGGCGATGTGTCGAATGGCTATGTGAGTTTCTCCATGCCGAGTGTCGGTTCAACGCAACTTCATAGGCGTAGTCTCGGCGTATAGCTATTTGTGATTTGGCTGCCGGACTCAGGATGTAACAATACCGGTTTTTTTTATATCTTATTTTTTTAATTTGCGATAACCTTTGAGTAATATTTATTATTGTTGCTAATAAACTTAAGAATAAAAGTAGGACAGGCTAAGCACACAGGAACAGTTTAAAAGGAGTTTTTACAAATACCTTCAGATAATAAATACTCTCCGAAGCTTAAAAAATTCAGTTTTAGCAAATCGTCCACTTTAACATTAGTATTTTTATATTCATCGAACAATAGTTTAAGTGAATTGCAGTTCAACTGTAAGCTGAAAACTAAGTCTTTATCAAGTGTAATCATCACTGACCTTTTTAAATCAATAATATTCCCTTTTGTGCCCTCCCCCTCACACGACATGACAACATATTGTGGAATAAAATGACTATCGCAAACAGAGACTACGAATTGTGTTCTACTAATAATTTTATTGAACTTAAAAAGCGTATCATTTTCAATGTAACTGATAAACAGGTTGTCTTTTGCATTTACTGTTGAAATCGCAATACCCATTAGCATTGATCCGGGATAGGGGATGCCATCAAATTTTACATCTTCTTTTGAATCGCCATTTGAACTGTACACAGCGCCAATTAACATATTTTCTTTCTTGGAGTAAAAAGATTGAAAATTTCTTGCATCAAGTTTTGAATAATACAGCTTTGTCTTAACCAGTGTCCCATTTTTATCTGAATATCTTTTTACTGCAAATTTCTCGCCTAATTGGTTATTCCATTTTTTGACACTTGTTTTTTTAATAACGCCGTTCACATCATTCGGAAATCCTAAATCAAAAACGGGCTGATTTTGTACAAACACTGAGTCTAGTAAATTAAGTGTAAATAATTTTTGACAGAAACAATTAGCAGAAAATGTGGCTGCGACTATTAGTAGTGTTACTCTTTTCATTGTTTAAAGTTTGATTCCGAGTTTTTTTTCGCCCCTGCATCTTCCATGCTGCAGACTTGTGCCAGTCAGGAACGCCGAGTCCGCTACACACAAGGCTGGTCAATGAGACTCGGCTGGGAAGAGGGAGACACCGGGCGGAAAAATTTCATATAATCCGCTGCCATCAAATTCAAACTCACTATTCGTTCCTGGTGCTAAAATTACTCCACATTGATGCTCTCCAAAATTTTTCTGAAACTGTTCCCAATAACCTTTATTCAATAACTCTGTTTCTCCTTCAACTAGCTTGTCATAATTAAATAGATTTATGAAGTCTATGAAAATAGATTTTTCGATAATTACTACAAGTCCAGAATCTGTTGAAAAGTTTCGGGCATTAATATTCTCATCATTGCTCTTTTTAATATCACTCACTTTTATACTTGCCAATAAGTTTCCAGAATTAATGGATATTATGGCAAACGGAGCTTCTGTATAAGGAAATATCTTGCTTTTGATCTCCTCTTCTATATCGTTAGCAATTGAAGTATTTGACAATTCTTCTTTTATTCTGCCAAGATATAATGCGTCAATAACGTAGTAAGACTTGCCCACCTCTATTGAAATATCTTCTCCATGTAATGAAATATTAGCCATCTTAAAGGTTTTTTCGCCCGGCGTCTCCTGTGCTTCGGACTTGTGCCAGGCAGGGACACCGAGTCCGCTACACACAAGGCTGGTCAATGAGACTCGGCTGGGAAGAGAAAAAAAACTACCAAAAACTTAATAAATAATATACAAATGAGCCCCTCCCAAAACTATATTCCAATGTGTTAGTATATTCCGTGATTTCCTTTTTATTCGACATTTCTTTGGTCACAGTTTTTATTCGGTTATCAGAAAGAAATATTTCTTCACTTTGCCATGGGTGAAATGTGGAGTTCTGATAATAAGTGGTATCCCAAATACTCAAATCTCTAAGATTCGAAATTTTCATCCTAATAATATTATAGCTTTCACAATGGATGCTTTTTGGGTGATTTGTATACTTATAACACCCAACAATATCGGCATATTCTGAATCTTTACCTGAATGGACCTTGGCCATGTGAAAGACAGTACTGTCATTCTGCAGGATAATATAGTCGATCGTTTTTCTGCCACCCTGATATTCCCTGTCGATTGAGTTTTTTTGGGCAACCCATTTTCCATTTTTCCACTTTTTGAAAGCGATGTCGTTGCTTTTATTCTTATTAATCCAGGATTTTATTGTAATAACTGTATCAGTTTTAATAATAGTTAACAGAGGGAAAGAAATCTTTTCCTCTGGTGAAAATTTTATTCCCCGAAGTTTGAATATGTCAAAATCTTTGTAGATTACTGATGTATCTCCGTTAGAGATATTCTGAATATTAACGCTGTTTTCGTAATCCTTACAGCTAAAGAGAAATATTCCACCTGTAATTATTAAACTAAGCCAGGATTTCATAATTTTTTATAGAAAAATTTTTTACCCCGGCGTTTCCCGTCTTTCGGACTAGTGCCAGGCAGGGGCACCGGGTTTTATGACTTCTTACCTGAAATGAAGTTCCTAAACTTTCTCAATCGAAGCAAGTTTGGTTTCTTGTAAGACCGGGATGATAAGGCACTAAACAAAATTCTGAAAGGCAAAACAGCTTGCATTTCTGCACCCAGTAAACGACATGTTTCAACAACTATATCCAACTATTTCGAGGCAATGCCTCTATTATACATCACTAAAATCTATCTGTCTATTTTGTTTTTCAACCTTTTAACTGATTTCTCAATTTGGCTTTTTATTTGACCTTTATATCCCATTATTTTTTTTTGCAAGAAAACAAGAGTATTAGTGTTGCCAATAATTGTAAGTGCATCTGCAACCTGTAATGGATGTTTGTCAAAAATCGGCAACAACAATTCCATCGTTTTCTCCTTTTCAAAATACTTTAGTGCAGCATAAACGAGCATTTCATTTTCTTTGGGCTGTTCGTCAGCGGTTAACTTTTCTTTTAGCCATTCTGAAATATTCATAGCCCGGCCAACTGCAACTGTATTCGCTATCGCCCACTTTAAATTCGCAGAACTTTCTTGTGATTCAAATAATCTCATTAAAACAGTTCCATCAAATGGGAATTCGGCTTTTCCTAAAGCCCTTACAAGAGTTTCTTGAGAATTATGTTTATTATCAAGTTGAATAAGCCAATTTAGAATTATATCGGTAAGCCGACTATCAACTTTATCTAATTTTAATATATCATCAGAATCGCTAATTTTTTTATATCCCTCCTTATGTAAACTTTCAATGAAAGGCTTTTCGATATTCCTTATCTCCAAAGTCTTTTTTATGCCCTCACTTTCTTTTATTTTCAGCATTTGCTTGTATTCGCTATTTTCTTTAAACTTGCTTAAAAACTCATCTGCTTTCATAATCATTATTTAGTCAGGTATTATTTTTTAGACAATTTTTTCGTCCTGCCGTCTCCCGTGCTGCTGACTTATGCCAGGCAGGGACACCGGGTTTTATGACTTCTTACCTGAAATGAAGTTCCTAAACTTTCTTAAATGAAGCAAGTTGGGTTTCTTGTAAGACCTGACAGTCAGACCAAACAAAAACCCCGGCGCAGGGCCGGGGTTGGAGTATGCTGTATTGCTATACGATTATTTAGGAGGCTGCTGTTGTGCAGGGGCTGGTGTGGCCGGTGCTGTATTAGCAGGGGTGGTGTTCAGTGTTCCCGGTGCAGGTGCTGTTTGTGTGCTGGTTGGGGCACCTTTAATATCAATTGTTTTTTCAGTTGTCCGGTTGATGAACATTACCGAGATCATGCAGAGCAGTGCTACCACGCCGCCAAAGATCCAGGTGCCTTTTTCAAGTACATCGGTGGTTTGCTTCACACCCATAAACTGATTGCTGAAACCGGCAATGTTTCCGGAGAGGCCACCGCCTTTGGGGTTCTGTACCAATACAATAAGACCAAGGACCACACAGGCAACGATAATAAGTATTACAAAAAGAAGGTTCATATCAGTTTCTTTAATTCGTCAATTTTGGCTGCAAAATAAGTGCTTTTGGCGGGTTCAAGCAAACTTAATTTGGTATAAATGGCAATGGCCCGCTGGGGGCTGCCCTGTTTTTCCCATACTTCGGCCATAGCCTCGGTAACCACTTCCTTGTCGTCCAGCGAATGTTCGGCCAGTTCTTCCACCTTTTTCTCCGAAACAGGGGCTACCTGTTGCGTTATTTCTGCCAGCGGCTGCTTTTTCAGGGTTTTGAGCCAGTCGGTAAAGCTGCGCAACTGCTGGCCAAATTTATCCTGCGGTTTATCGTCTTCCCTGAGTTTAATGCCCTGCGAGGCAAAATAATCAACTGTATGGTAGGGTTCAAAAAGCAGTTCGTTGCCGGTGGCAGGCTGTATAGTCATGTCGGCAAGGCTGATGGCTGTTGCAGCCAGCGGAGTTTCTTCTACGGGGGCATCAGTATCGTCTGCTGAGCCGGTAATAAGTTCGGGTTCAGCAGCGGGCTGTTCAGCAGGTATTGCTTCAACCAGTGCAGCAATTTCTTCAACCGGTGATGTTGTTTCTTTTGCCGGAGCAGTTTCGGTGGCGCTGCCTTTGCCGGTAAGCAGGTAATCGGCCCACAACGGATTGCTGAAATGCAGCAGGGTGCGGTGCAACTGCTTTTGATACAGCTCTTCGTTTCCTCCCTGTAGTTTTTTAGCCAGCAACAGTTGGGCAGGGGCAAAGTATGGATAGCTTGCAGCCAGTTGCTGCAGTTCTTCGATACTGCATTGCTCAACAGATTCTTTTTGCAAAAGGGATTGTGCCAGCTGGCTGACTTCGGAATTCATGGCGGCAATTTACGCTTAGCTTACCAGTTTGAGAAAAGTTGGTTGAAAATTTCATCAGTCATCGTCCGGATCATTTCATCCTTGAGCGAACTTTCGGCCTGCTGCAGGGTTTGGTTTCCCTTAAAGTCAAAACCTTTTGAAACATCATGTTCGCTCACCTTATCGGCCTTACGGTCATTTAAAACAATATGAATGCCTACTGTAATTCTGTTGTTGGCGGCCTGCTGCCCGGAAATAGCCGATGTGCTGAGCGAATAATCCCTTATCTCGCAACTCAGTTCCCAGTCGGCATTGTCGTTATTGGTCTGCGACATTTTTGTTTGGGAAAGAAATTTCTGGCGCAGCTTTTCTGTTAATGCCGGGGCCAGTTGCGGGTTGATGTATTGCGCCCGGTTTTCAACCAGGTTGATTTTAATTGTCTTGATAGAATCGGGAACAGAGGCATCACTGAATTTATAAATGCCGCAACCTGTGTTGGAAGCAACAGTTATAAATACTGCGATGGCAGCAGCCAGAACGAAAGCTATGCGGGTTAAATTTTTCATTATTCTTCTATGTCGTATTCTTTCAGTTTGCGGTACAGGGTTCTTTCGCTGATGCCCAGGTCGAGAGCGGCATCTTTTCTTTTACCCTTGTGTTTTTTCAGCGCCTTAATGATCAGTTCTTTTTCCTTATCAATAATGTTCAGGCTTTCGTCCACTTCTACATGCTCCTGTATGTCGCTCATGCCGATGGTAACAGGCACAGCAGGCTGTGTAATGGTATTGCCCGCCTGGTTTTGCAATACCGGCTGCTGCATCATTACGGGTTGCAGCATATCGGTTTGTTTCAGTTCGTTGATAAAGGCCGGGTTTTGCTGCGCCAGTGCCGGGTTCTGCACCACATCCAAAAACATCCGCTTCAGTTCTGTTACATCTTTCTTCATATCAAAGAAAAGTTTGTAAAGGATTTCTCTTTCGTTGGCAAATTCATGGCTGCTCACATTGTTGGAGGCCAGCACAGGCAACCTGTTGTTGGAATAAGGCTGCAAAAACTTGCTCAGCACTTTGGCCGTTATCAGTTTGTCTTGTGAAAGAACTGAGATTTGCTCTGCAATATTCTTCAATTCCCGCACATTTCCGGGCCAGGGGTAGTTTATTAACAGTTGTTTCGCTTCGTCATCAAGCTGCACAGAAGCAGTTTTGTATTTGTTGGCAAAGTCAGCCGCAAATTTCCTGAACAGCAGGTGAATGTCTTCGGGCCTGTCGTGCAGGGCAGGCACCCGGATAGGAACGGTGCTGAGGCGGTAATAAAGGTCTTCCCTGAACTTACCGGATTGTACCTGCTGCAACAGGTCTTTATTAGTGGCGGCGATCACCCGCACATCAGTTTTCTGTGTTTTGGAAGAACCCACACGGATGAACTCACCGGTTTCAAGCACACGGAGCAATCTTGCCTGTGTGCCGAGGGGCAGTTCGCCTATTTCATCAAGAAAGATGGTGCCGCCGTTTACTGTTTCAAAATAACCTTTGCGGGCATCTACAGCACCGGTAAAGGAGCCTTTCTCGTGGCCGAACAATTCTGAATCGATAGTGCCTTCGGGTATTGCACCGCAGTTAACAGCAATGAAGGGGTTATGTTTCCGGGCAGAAAGGGAATGAATGATCTGCGAGAAAACTTCTTTACCCACACCGCTTTCACCATTAATTAAAACAGTAAGGTCGGTATTGGAAACCTGTGACGCCACCTGCAACGCATAGTTGAGGGCAGGGGAGTTACCAATAATGCCAAAACGGTTTTTTATACTTTGAATGTCCATCTTTATTTTTTTAATTATTAATTAATAATTACTAATTAATAATTTCTCCGATTAAGGTCGCCTGAGTACAATCGTCCACTCTCACATTTACATAGTCGCCTTTCTTTAATTCATAATTTCTTTTGGGAAACACCACCACCTTATTCTGCGAGTTTCTGCCCATCCAGTGTTCTTCGCTGCGCTTGCTGGTGTTTTCAATCAGTACCTTACAGGTTTTACCCAGGTCTTTCTGATTGCTCTCCAGCGACAGGCGGTTTTGCATATCCACAATTTCCTGCAGCCTTCTTTTCTTTACCTCAGTGGGCACATCATCCTTATATCTCCTTTCAGCCAGTGTGCCGGGGCGTTCGCTGTAGAAGAACATATAGCTCATATCGTATTTGCTGTATTCCATAACACTCAGCGTATCCTGGTGGTCCTGTTCTTCTTCGGTACAGAAACCGGCAATAACATCTGAAGAAATACCGCAGTCGGGCATAATTTCCCGGATGCGGTCAACCCGGGCCATATACCATTCACGGGTATAGGTTCTGTTCATCAGTTGCAACACTCTTGTAGAACCGCTTTGCACCGGCAGGTGAATGTATTTGCAGATATTTTCATGCTTCGCCATGGTATGCAGCACATCATCCGTTATATCTTTTGGGTGAGAGGTAGAGAAGCGAACCCGCAGGTCGGGTGAAATAAGGGCCACCATTTCGAGAAGACGGGCAAAAGTAACTGCCTCCCTGCCCTCCAAAGGAGGGTTCTGAGAGCCTGATAAATCTGCAGCCGTTTTATCTATCGGAAACTTATTGCTTTCGGGTTCTGAAGCCCCTCCTGCGGAGGGATTTGGGGAGGCCTGATAATAATAGCTGTCCACATTCTGTCCCAGCAGTGTTACTTCCCGGTAGCCTTTTTCAAATACATCCCTGCATTCTGCTACAATACTTGCTGCATCGCGGCTTCTTTCACGGCCACGGGTAAAAGGTACCACACAGAAAGAACACATATTGTTGCATCCCCTCATAATGCTGACAAAGGCACTTACACCATTTGAGTCTAACCGCACCGGTGAAATATCGGCATAGGTTTCTTCACGGCTCAGCAGTACGTTCACAGCCTTTTGACCTCCTTCGGCCTCGGCCACCAGTTCGGGAAGGGCACGGTAGGCATCCGGGCCTACAACGATGTCAACCAGCTTTTCTTCTTCCAGGAACTGCGACTTCAGTCTCTCGGCCATACATCCCAGCACACCCACCAGCATTCCTTTTTTCTTTGCCTTCAGCTTTTTGAATTCGGTGAGTCTTTTGCGGACAGTCTGCTCGGCTTTTTCCCTGATTGAGCAGGTGTTTACAAAAATCAGGTCGGCTTCTTCAATATTGCGGGTAGCGCCAAATCCTTCCTTATTAAGAATGGACGCCACGATTTCGCTGTCGGCAAAATTCATTGCACAGCCATAACTTTCTATAAAAAAACGCTTTTTATATTCGTTGGGGTCGTTCTGAAATGGGGCATAGGCTTCCCCTTGCCGGGATTCATCATGCTGGTCCCTGTTGCTCAGGGGAAACTTATCTGTCACTGTATCAATCATAAATCAATTTTGAGGGGCGAAAGCAGTTTGCAAATATAAAGCTAAGTGCGGATTTTGTGACAGTATGGCAGTTCCGGAATTGGAAATAACCGCCCATCATAATAAAAGGGATTTTATGGAATGGCGTCTAAATAGTTAGTTTCTTGACGGTTATCTTTACAACATAAACGGTTTACATTGATTAAGTACAGGTTATTGGTATTTCTGCTGTTTTTGGTTCCGGTCTTTTCTTATGGCCAGGGTGTATTGTCTGGTAATGTTACCGACGAGAAGAAAAAGCCGTTGGAAGGAGTGACTGTTGAACTGATACCATTTGTGCAACAGGATAAAAAAACAACGCAAACAGACAAGGAAGGGGAGTTTGGCTTAAACGATATTCCTTATGGTTATTATAAGCTGAAGCTGAGCTATGTGGGATTACAATCGCTGGATATAGACAGCATCAATTTCAGGAAAGAAAGGGCCGACTTTAACCTGCCCGATTTGGTATTGAAAGCCAAAACCAATGATACGCTGGGCGAAGTGATAGTGTATGCAGAAAAGCCGCTGATACAGTCAAAAGAAGGCAATATCACTTTCAACGCTTCTGAATCCGCACTGGCCGCAGGAAGTAATGCCAGTGATTTGCTGACCAATGTGCCGCTGGTATCGAAAGACCCCGGTGGAAAGATTACAGTAAGAGGAAAAGAGCCGAAGATATTGATAGATGACAAGCCAGTAGTGCTGAACATGCAGCAGTTGCAGGACTTGCTTGAATCAATGCCCGGCAGTTCGATTGAAAAAATAGAAGTGATGACCAACCCGCCACCGCAATATGCCAATGAACAGGGCGGAGTAATCAATATTGTTACCCGGAAAGGGAAAGTGGGCAAAAGCGGCAGGATAAACATATCTGCCGGAACAAGAGGTGAAACAGCTATCAGCGGTAACTATACCTACCGTAAACAGGGATTTGCCCTGCACCTGATGGGCGGGCTTGGCTACAGCCGGCTGGAAGGCGAAGGCTACTCAACCCGGAATAATATCTATACTGATTCGTCAAACTACTTTAATACCACCAACAATTACCTGAACAAAGGCTGGCGGCCCAACTTCAGGGTGAATATGGATTACGATTTCAACAAGTACAGTTCGCTGAATTTTGTGGTGCAGTATAATCAAAGCAAATATGATAACGTAAGTACCACTGAATATAAAAACATAAACCGTTTTGATGAAATTTACCGGCTCAGCCAGCGAACAATAACCAGTTCGGGCAACAGTTATACACCTTCAGCCTCGCTTTCATTTTTACACAGGGGAAAGAAACCCGGAGAGTCGTTTAAGATTATCACCAGCTCAAGTATATCGCCAGCTAAGTCGGACAGGGATTTCTACCAGCAGTATTTCAATCCTGATTATACACCCAAAGGAATTGATTCTACCCAGAAGCAGCTAAATGATAACCGCAACAGTGCTCATAACGTTACAGTTGATTATAACCATCCGCTGAACGAGAAGAAAACATTTATGTCTGTTGGCGGATATTATAACCGGAGCAACAGCAGTGTAAATACAGATGCCAGCTACCTGAAAAAACCGGAAGGAGAGATGGTGTATTCGCCGCAGCTAAGCCGGGAATTTGATTTTCATCAGACTATTGTAAACTTCAGGGCTTCCATCCGGCAGGTGATAAAAGAGAACTTCAGTGTAACAGTTGGTTCATCGGCAGAGCAAACGGCAATCTGGTTTGAGCTGTATGACCAAAACCGTGATGTGAAGAATAACTACTGGACGTGGCTGCCTTTTGCAAATATTAACCGCAACTGGAAAGATAAACTGAACCTGACATTGGCTTACCGCCGCAGCATAAGCAGGCCGGGCATCAACCACCTGAACCCGACGATTGACTTTGGCGACCCATATAATATCCGCTTTGGTAATGAAAACCTGGTGGCGGCCACTGCACACAACTTTGATTTTATATTGGGAAGAACCAAGACCACTTATTTTGTAAATCTTGGTCTTGGTTACAATATTGTTGAAGACGTTTTTGGACAAGTGAGAACATTGCTTGCTGATGGCAAAACACAAATTACCTGGGAAAACATCAGCGGCAGAAAAGAGTACGAAGTAAGTGCCTGGGGTGGATTAACGATTAGTAAAAAGCTGAGGTCGAATATGAGTGCCAGCTACAACTACAATGAGTATAGCAGTTTTGACAAAACGGTGAACCGCTATCGTAATGGTGGTTCTTTTACATCAAATGCAAGTGCTGTTTATACTCCAAATGACCGGATGAGTTTTACAGGGAGTTTTAATTTCAACCGTTTTGCTAACCCACAGGGATATGCCCGCTGGAACTGGAGTATGAATCTGGGTATTCAACGCAGATTTTTCCAAAAGAGACTTTCTGTTACGCTGAATGTGATAGATCCTTTTTCTCAGAAGAATACTAATTATACTTATGGCTCAAACTTTGTGCTGTACAGTTATAATAATGCAAGGACAAAGAACTACAGGATAAACCTGGGCTACAACTTTACAAAAACTCCCAAAAAGAAACCGTCAATAGTTCTGCCTAAAACCAATAAATAGATTTTTAAAACCGGGTATCATTTTCTGTTTTAACTTGTGTGTCAAATTAAACAGGAGATGAAACGAATCTGCGCTTTACTTGCCGGTGCGATAATATCTGCACAACTCTTTGCACAAACATATACACCAACAGAAGATAACCTTGCCAGCCGCAAGCAGTTTCAGGATGATAAATTCGGGATGTTTATACACTGGGGTGCATCCAGTGTGCTGGGGCATGGTGAGTGGGTGATGAACAACAGGAATATACAGGTGAATGATTACCGGCGTTTAATCAACGTATTTAATCCGCAAAATTTTGATGCAGCCAAATGGGTGGCTGCCGCCAAATCAGCCGGAATGAAATACATTACGTTCATTACCCGTCATCATGATGGCTTCAGCAACTGGGATACCAAACAATCGGACTGGAAGATAACCAACACACCATACGGAAAAGATGTATTGAAGATGCTGGCTGAAGAATGCCATAAGCAGGGAATAAAACTGTTCTGCTATTACTCGCTGCTTGATTGGTACCGCGGCGATTACCAGTATGAAACCGGGAGAACCGGAAAAGGAACAGGCCGCACAGAAAAAAGTAACTGGGAAAGCTATATCAGTTTTATGAAAGCACAGTTAACAGAAATCCTTACTAATTATGGTGAAATTTCAGGCATTTGGTTCGACGGGCATTGGGATCAGTTGGATAACGATAATGACAAAGCACTCAAGTCAAAAGTGAACTGGCACTATGATGAAATTTACCAGCTTATTCATAAACTACAGCCAAAATGTTTAATCAGCAATAATCATCACCTTACGCCATTGCCCGGTGAAGATTACCAGGCATTTGAAAAAGATTTGCCCGGCCACAACACTACAGGATTCGGAGGAGCTTCTGTATCTGAGCTCCCGATGGAAACCTGCGAAACAATGAATGACAGCTGGGGTTATAATATTACAGACAGGCGGTACAAATCGGTGAAGAACCTGGTGCAATACTTAGTGAAAGCGGCAGGTTATAATGCCAACTTTCTGCTGAATGTGGGCCCTATGGCTGATGGAACCATACAGCCGGAGTTTACAGATACGTTGGCTGCATTAGGAAAATGGATGGCGAAAAATGGCGAAACGGTTTATGGCACAAGAGGAAATGTTGTTCCGCCAAAGGACTGGGGTGTGGTTACATTGAAGGAGAAAACTGCTTACCTGCATATACTCGACAAACCAGAGCAACCCGGTTTTCTGTTTATCCCTGAACTGAAAGAAAAAATCAACAAGGCAAAATTGTTTGCTACCGGAAAAGAAGTAAAATTTAAGCAACAGCCCGAAGGCACTTTCGTTTATCTTGATGGAATAATATTAGATGAAACAGATACAATTATCCAGGTAGATTTGAAATAAGGAGAAGAGCGGAAGACGGGACTCGAACCCGCTACCTACAGCTTGGGAAGCTGTCGCTCTACCAGGTGAGCTACTTCCGCTTGTTTTGTAAAGTTTAATCAGCAGCCTGTGAAAAAGAAATCCTTTTTGCCAGCCAGCTTTCTTTTAATGGAATTATCCAGTTGCTTTCCAATTCAGCCCTGGTTGCCACCAGGTTGTTGAAGTAAAGTGTATCGCTGTTAATAAAACCATTGTCAGCAGCATATTGTACCTGCTGCATTGGCAATAGTTGTATTTTATCCTTTACAATAAAAGCTAAACTGGTACGGTCAAACATATTTACACCAAAGCGTTGTTCAATTTCTTTAATCATCCGTACAGAGGTATCGGTGCTGCAGCCTCCAACAGTAGTTGCAGTTTCATCAGCGATTAGGACAATAAACTGGCCAAAAAACAGATGTGCTTCACCTTTTACTGCAGCGCCGTGGCTGGTCCATTTGCTGATGAAATCTTTCAGCAGGTCTTCAATTTCAAGGGCTTCACCCATTGAAAAAAGCCGGTTGCACTGGTACACCCACACTTTGGAGCCGGGATGAAAATTACCGTCAAGAAGGTATTTGAATTCAAGGTTCATGCCGCTAATTTACAACCAAATATTGTCCTGATGCAAGAAACTAAAGCAACTACTGAAGATGTGATAGCCCGTTGGGTGTATTTGCCTGAGGAATGGCGGCAATTCAGGCTTTGGCAGGCAAGAAAAAAAGGCTGGCTTTCAGGTATGTTATGCAAGCTGAAGAGTTACCGAAATAAAGAAATGGCAGTTGTAACCATCGGGCCATCAGAAGTAATGATAAATAATGAACGGTTATCTATTTCGGTTACAGGCAGGCAAAAAAGACGGGTGGATATCCGTGATGCCGGCAAGATGAACATATTATGTATATGTAATGACGATACATCAAATCATGGGCATTCAATACAGGTGCCTGTACCCAAAGGGAAACTGCGGGAGGCGGTGGAGGTGTTAAGAAGGTTAGAGACCTGATTTTTCGCCCCTTTGTTTATCAATGTAATCTCCCCAGGTAAACCATAAACTAATCAATAACCCTGTTGTGATATTTCGCAGTGTTGTTGATGTGCTGAACTCAGTTTCAGCATCGAACAGATAAAAAAGAAAGTTGACAAAAATACTAACCCCGGCAAAAGTTAAAAACCATTTGCCAAATAATTTCCAATTGAACGTTTTCCAGAAACCTTTTTTTATTTTGTCCATATCAGTTGCTTTCAATTGCCTGGGCAATTAATTCAGCAATATCCAGCACTTGTACACTTTCTTCTTTTTCGGCCAGTTTTACACCGTCAGTCATCATCGTATTGCAAAAAGGGCAGGCAGATGCAATTACTTCAGCACCGGTGCCTATAGCTTCATTGCTGCGTTCAATATTAATGCGGGTAGTGCCTTTCTCTTCTTCTTTAAACATTTGTGCGCCACCGGCACCGCAACACATGCCATTGCTGCGGCAGCGTTTCATTTCCACCAGTTCGGCCTTCAAAGCTTCCAGTACTTTGCGGGGCGCATCGTAAATATCATTTGCCCGGCCTAAATAGCAACTGTCGTGGTAGGTTATCTTTTTGTTCTTCAGGTCAGAGTCCTCTTTCAGCCTGATCTTTCCATCGTCAAGCAGTTGCTGTAGCAAAGTGGTGTGATGGATAACTTCGTAAGTTCCGCCGAGGGCCGGGTATTCATTCTTCAGCGTATTATAGCAATGAGGGCAGGCCGTAACAATTTTCTTTATTCCATAATTATTCAATACCTGGATGTTCTGGTAAGCCATCATCTGAAAAGCAAATTCATTGCCGGCACGGCGAACCGGGTCACCGGTACACATTTCCTCTTTGCCAAGGATGGCATAATTAATTCCGGCCTTATCAAGTATCAGTGCAAATGCTTTGGTTATTTTTTGTGCCCTCTGGTCAAAACTGCCGGCGCAGCCCACCCAAAAAAGGATATCAGGGCTTTCGCCATTGGCAAACATTTCAGCAACCGTACGAACCTGCATGAAGTATAATTTCCTTCAAAGCTAAAAGAAAAAGGCATTTGATACACATAACAGAAATTCTTTCCTTTATTTTGCCGGGAAGTAAAAACGGATGAAGAAATTTTTTCAAAAAATAACTAACTGGGAACTCTGGAATTTTTATGTACTGTATTTTCCAATCAGTCCGTACTGGTTCTGGAACTGCCTGAAGAGCGGTTCTTTCTGGTATTTCAGTTCATCCAATCCGACCATTACTTTCGGTGGTTTTGAAGGCGAGGGCAAGAAAGAAATGTATGAGCAATTGCCGCCGCACCTGGTGCCTAAGACAATTTACATCATGCATGACCTGCCTTTTGAAGAGGTTCTTAAAAAAGTACAGGAGGCGGGGTTCTCGTATCCTTTCATTGCTAAACCTGATGTAGGGATGAAAGGGATTTTGTTCCGCAAAATAGAAGATGAGGCTCACCTGCGAAAATATCATGAGCATATCCCGGTTGAATACATTATCCAGGATTTGATTGAATTGCCTGTTGAGGTAAGTGTGTTTTATTACCGATATCCCTGGGAGCAAAAAGGAGTGGTGAGCGGATTTATTCATAAAGAACTGTTGCAGGTAAAAGGCGACGGAACTTCAACCTTAAAACAATTGGTAGAGGCTCACCCGAGGGCCAAGTTCAGGATGGAGGAGATGCAGCACCGGCATAGCCACAGGTTTGACAGGGTGATACCGGAAGGTGATATTTTTTATCTTTCATATGCAGGCAATCATAACCGGGGGGCACACTTTACCAATCTGCATAATGAGATTGATGAAGGTATGCACAAAGTTTTTGATGAACTGAGCCATTACACCGATAAATTCTTTTACGGCAGGTACGATATTAAGACTACTTCGATAGAAGATTTAAAGCAGGGAAAGAACTTTCAGATTATTGAATTTAACGGTTGTGGTGCTGAGCCTAATCATATCTACGATTGCGGGATGAGCATCTGGCAGGCCTATAAAGTCTTGTTGCACCACTGGAAAGTACTATACAAAATCAGCCGCTATAACCATAAAAACGGCACTCCTTACTGGTCGTTTAAGCGGGGCCTGAGGTTTTTGAAAGATGCCCGTGCCCATTTCAAAATGCTTGAAAAGTTTGATTAAGTATTAATGATTTATAGCTTATAGACAAAGCCGCAGGGCTCAGCTTCCCATATCGCTTTACTCGTTGTATATTCGCTGTATGCAAAAACTGGTAAAGATATTTTTTATTGGAATGCTCATCAGCTTTCTCGGTTCTCTGCCATTGGGAACGCTGAATATCGCCGCCATGCAGATATCTATCTCAGATGGTGTTAATGCAGCTTTGCTTTTCTCAGTGGGTTCTTTGCTGGCCGAAATTATTTATGTACGCCTCTCACTTGTGGCGATGGACTGGATTCGTAAACAGGAAAGAATATTCAAAATACTTGAATGGATTACACTTCTTGTGGTGCTGGCACTTGCAGCAGCCAGTTTTTATTCTGCAATGCATCCGTCCGAAGAGAAGAATGTAATTCTGAGCAGTACATTACCTAAGTTCATTTTAGGATTTACCATGAGTGCTGTTAACCCGGTTCAGATACCGTTCTGGTTTGGCTGGAGTACTGTTTTGTTTACAAAAAAAGTTCTTTTGCCGAAACGTTCTCATTATAATACTTATATAATCGGAATTGGCATCGGAACTTATATTGGAAATCTTGTTTTTATCTATGGTGGCCGGGCAATTGCGGATAAGATTCAAAACAATCAGCATGTCCTGAACTGGATTATTGGCGGAATATTTGCAATAACGGCCCTGATCCAGGTCTGGAAAATGGTTAAGAAAAAAGATGCTGTTCACAAAATTGAACACCCGGAAGAAGTGGCAGAGAAATTTGCTGTTCAAATGGAAAAATTTGAAGAGAAGATGACTAAAGGGAATGGAAATAAACATCAGAATAATAAAGAAAATTAAATAACAAACTATGGCAATAAAAGACTTACTTATTCCCGAATGGGAAAACGAAATCAAGATAACCCGGCGGATGCTGGAACGGGTACCTTTTGAGGAAGGAGACTGGAAGCCTCACGAAAAATCATTTACGCTTGGCCGGCTGTCCACCCATGTGGCAGAGATACCAGGCTGGTTAACCATGACACTTACAACCAATGAACTGGATTTCGCCGCAGGCGGAAAGCCAAACAAACCAGCAACCAAAGAAGAATTGATTCAGTTGTTTGAAACAGAAGCTGCAAAAGCTACTGCCTTATTACTGGAGGCAACTGATGAGAATTTTCAAAGCAACTGGACATTGAGAAATGGGGAAACAATCTATTTTACACTTCCAAAAACAGCTGTTGTCAGGAACTGGGTTTTAAATCATATTGTCCACCACAGAGCACAACTTTCTGTTTATTTACGTTTACTGGATGTACCTGTTCCGGGTGTGTATGGCCCCAGTGCTGATGAGTTTTAGGGATTAAAACGGTAACCGGCAGAAAGGGAAGGGATGATTCTTCCTCCGTTGTCTTCATCAAGTGAATGATAATCGTTACTGAATTTAATAGTGCGGCCGTACCCCACGGAAGGTGCAACGAAATATCTGTCTGCAAATAGAAAATGATAGCCAGCTTCGGCCCAAGGGGTAATGAAGAGGCTGTTGTTTTTTGTTTGTCCTTCAAAGTTTTCTAATGAAAACAATATTCTTGCCCCTGCAAAAGGGCTGTTGCCATAGACTTTGTCAGTAAAAGAATAACGGTAGCCGAAATAAAGGCCCAATCCCCTTGATACAGAATAAGATTTGGATGAAGCCAGCTGATAGGTAATGCCGGCCGAGAAACTGCTTTTACCGTTGTTAAACGATTCGCCACGGGCAGCTACTTTGGTGTGGTTATAGCCTTTTCCAAAAGAACGGATGTATTCAGCGCCAACCTCCATGGGATTTTGTGCATATTCATGCAAAGAAGTAGTTATAAATGCAAAAAGGAACAGAGATTTTTTTTTCATCATTTATTAACGGAATAACTAAAAGAATATTTTCCTTAAGTCTTAATCAACAATGAACTATTTACAGCCAGTTGCTGTGTAAGCATGAAGGTTCATTATTATCGCCAACGAATCAGCAAAGCCTATTTTTTGTTATTAGGGACAGTTTATAGTTTGAAACGGGAAATGACTCAATTTCATAATATAGTGATTCTTTTAGGCATTTACCTCAGATATCCACTTATCCCTTTCGTCAGGGCTGAATTGCCATGGGGCAAAGTTGTTCTCCACATTGCTGAACATGGCTGTCCATTCCTGCGGTGAATTGCTTTCCTCCATTACCAGGTAACGGCGTAGTTGTAAAATAATATCGAGTGGGTTTATGCTTACCGGGCATTCCTGTACACAGGCGTTACAGGTGGTGCAGGCCCGAAGTTCTTCAACAGAAATGTAATCATGTATCAATGATCTTCCGTCCTCTTTGATTTCTTTATGCCGGTTGATATTTCTTCCCACTTCCTCAAGCCTGTCACGGGTCATCATCATTATTTTCCGTGGTGAAAGTTGTTTTCCTGTCTGATTAGCCGGACAGGCAGCAGTGCAACGACCACATTCTGTACAACTGTAGGCATCCATGAGGTTTTTCCAGCTTAGGTCGGTTACATCTTTCGCTCCAAATTTTTGGGGTGGTGCCTGCTCGCCGGTTGGAGCCAGTTCAGGCTGCATGGCATATAATACTTCATTCTGTACCGATGGCATGTTCTCCATTTCACCCATTGGCTTCAGGCTGGCGTAATACGCATTGGGAAAAGCCAGTACAATATGCAGGTGCTTGGAGTAAGGCAGGTAGTTAAGAAATGCGAAGATACCGGCGATATGCAGCCACCAGCATAGCCTTTCAACAGTAATCAAAAAGCTATCGCTGTAGCCACTCATCAGCGGATGCAGGTATTGCGATATGATGAAATTGCCGGTTGGGTTAGCCGCATAATGCTCTGAACCCCGCATTTGAAGAAGCGTATCAGCGGCATTCATTTTCAGAAACAGCGACATCAGAATGATTTCAGTAATAAGGATAAAATTGGCATCGCTGCGGGGCCAGCCGTTAAGGTCGCTGCTTTTGAAACGAGGCAGGCGGATAATATTTCTTCTTACTAAAAAGATGATACAGGTTATAAGTACAAGCAGTGCCAGTACTTCAAATACGTTAATCAGGAAAATATAGAAGTTTCCAAGCGGTGCTGCAAAGAGGCGGTGTTTTCCGGTAATGCCGTCAAGTATAATTTCAAGCACTTCAATGTTAATGATGATAAATCCGCCATACACTACAAAATGCAGTAATGCCACAAGCGGATTACGGAACATTTTTTTTTGACCAAGGGCCAGCAACAGCACATTCTTCCAACGCCGGCTTTTGTTGTCATTAATGATTTCGTTGCGGCCAATATGGATGTTGCGGCCAATTTCCTTTACTTTTTTTGTAAAAAGAAAAATAGCTGTGGCACTGAGAAGTACAAAAAGAATTTGCTGAACAATTAGCATAGCAGTTTTTTACACTGCTAATTTACGGGATTGGTTTCGAGTACCAATGTTTGTCAGAAGTGAATTGCATTCAACCTGAATTTTCCGTTTGAGAATTCAAGCGACGGTGCCGGAAACTTAAAAGCGCTGAGCACTGTAAAAAGAAACCTGAGTCCTTTTTTGTTGGTTTTTATTTTTGTAAGATCAATATCAGGAGCAAGATACCATTGCCGGTAGCGCTTAATATCTCTCCTGTCGAATATGATGTTACCGTTTTCATCTTTGGCAATATTTTCTTCACCGCCAAACATTCCTTCAGCGCCGTAGCCAATGGATATACAAAGCCAATCAGGTAAATTGCTCTTCGGAAGAAAAGATTTTATGCTGGCACTGGCCCAATACGTTTGACCATTATAGTCTTTGATGAAACGTTCAGGTGAACTCTTTCCAAATAATACATCGCTGCGCCGGTTAAGCGAGGCATCACTATATGATTTTCGGTGGAATGACCATTTTGGCCGGATGCGCTGCTCATTCCAGGCAAGCTCCTGTGCGATGTAAGTGCCACTTCCCAGAATGTTAGCCCCGAAGTCGGCCCAGCTCCAGCCCCAGTCGGCACTATGACCATCGAGAAACTCTATGACAGTTTGATATACAGCACCACTTAAACCGCCTATCCAGATATATTTTTTTCTGTCTATTCCGGTCCATTTCCAAAGTTCCGTGCTTGCCCTGCTCTCTATGTAGGCACCGTAAAAATGTCCAACCTTGTCAACCTGTAACCATTCTTTTGAATCGTTGAAGGAATGAAATTTTGACTTTGGAAAATCTTTGTACCATGCTTGTGACAGTCCGTAAAGAATACCGCTGTAACCAACCACATTGGCTCCGCCTACCAGCCAGGTACGTTTTTTAATTTGAAGCGGTGTAAGTGATTGTTTGATAATAAAGGGAGAATCTATAGCAACTATGGGACTGCCGGTTATTGAAATTACGGTTGAATCGGAATGAGTACTGTCGCTTTGTGCTGAAGAAACTACAGAAGACGATAAGAAAACTATCAGTATGCCCAGCAGCGAACGGGACGATGAACGGAGCGACGCAAGGAACGATGATAGTAGCAATACAGTTGACCTCATAAAGCAAAAATCTGTATTTCCTGACGATTATCAGTTGATAAAAACGAAAATTCGATAACTTTCCGCTCTAAAATTTACAATATGAACGAAGCGATTGTTGCAAAAGTAAATGCTTGGCTTGAAGGTAATTTTGACGCTGCTGTAAAGGAGGAAATAAAAAGGATGCAGGCTGAAAACCCTGCAGAACTGGCAGATGCTTTTTATCAGAACCTGGAGTTTGGAACCGGCGGGCTCCGCGGATTGATGGGAGTGGGTACGAACCGCATGAATAAATATACGGTTGGAATGGCCACTCAGGGTTATGCTAATTATCTTAAACAGTGTTTTCCTGAAGGTGTAAGTGTTGCAATAGCACATGACAGCCGCAACAACAGCCACTTTTTTGCAGAAACAACTGCGAATGTATTTGCTGCCAATGGTATAAAAGTGTATCTGTTTGAGGCCCTGCGTCCCACGCCTGAATTATCGTTTGCCATCCGGCAGTTAAAATGCCAGGGTGGCGTCGTTTGTACTGCTTCTCACAACCCGAAGGAGTACAATGGTTACAAGGCTTACTGGGATGATGGCTCGCAATTAGTGCCTCCGCATGATAAGAATGTAATTAAAGAGGTGGATAAAATTGCATCAGTGGATGATGTAAAATGGAGTGGTGGTGAAGCGAACATTGTGCTCATTGGAAAGGAAATGGATGAGTTATATATGAGCATGGTGAAGGGACTGAGCGTATATCCTGAAGTGATTGAAAAGCACAAAGACCTGAAGATTGTTTATACACCAATACATGGAACAGGAATTGTTTTGGTGCCAGAGGTGCTGGAAAGATTCGGTTTCAAAAATGTTCACATTGTGAAGGAACAAAGTTTACCAGATGGAAATTTTCCAACAGTTGTATATCCCAACCCGGAGGAAAGTGAAGCGATGAGCCTTGGTTTAAAACTGGCTGAGGAACTGGATGCAGATATTCTTTGCGGTACAGACCCCGATGCAGACCGCATCGCCATTGGAGTAAAGGACAGCCACGGAAAATGGGTGCTGATGAACGGTAACCAAACTGCTGTACTGGCTTTTAATTATATAACTGAAGCGAGAAAGGCAAAAGGGATTAATAAGCCAAACGATATGGTGGTGACCACGATTGTAACCACACCTATGATTGATAATATGGCCAAGGGAAATGATGTTGCCTGCTATAGGGTGCTTACCGGTTTTAAATGGATATCTGAACAAATAAGAGAGAAGGAAGGAGCAGAAAACTATATCGTTGGAGGTGAAGAAAGTTTTGGCCTGATGATTGGCGACCAGATAAGGGATAAAGACGGCATCAGTGCGGTCGCACTGCTTTGCGAGATGGCTGCCTATGAGAAGGAGAAAGGCCGCAGCCTGTACGAAAAAATGATTGACCTGTATGTGCAATATGGATTTTATAAAGAGAAACTGATTTCTATTACCAAAAAAGGCATGGATGGCCAGCAGCAGATAGCTGCCATGATGGAAGGCTACCGCAACAATCCGCCAAAAACAATCAATGGTTCGCCGGTAGTGAAACTGCTGGATTATGAATTGAGAAAAGGAACAAATCCGCAAACAGGTGAGGAGTGGGCCATTGACCTGCCCAAATCGAATGTGCTGCAGTTTATTCTTGAAGATGGCACCAGCATTTCGGCCAGGCCAAGTGGTACCGAGCCTAAGATTAAGTTCTATTTCAGCGTAAATGACAAACTGAACAGTGCTGCTGAATATGATAAGGTTGGTGCACAGTTAGAAGAGAAGGTGAAGGCGGTGATTGCGGATATGAAGTTGTGATCATTCAATTAAATTGTTTTAAGAAAAGCAGTATAATCCTATGCTGCTTTTTTATTTTTGCAGCGAATGAGACCCACCGACGATTCATACCGCCACAAAGGACTTAGAAAGAAGTTAGTTGATACTGTTCGCAGTAAAGGGATTACCGATGAAGCAGTTTTGGCTGCAATAGATAAGATTCCCCGTCACTTTTTTCTGGATTCTGCATTTGATGAAGTGGCATATGAGGACAGGGCTTTCCCAATTGGCGAAGGACAAACTATTTCCCAGCCTTATACAGTAGCTTATCAAACACAATTGCTGGAAATTAAAAAGTTTGACAAAGTGCTGGAGATCGGCACGGGCAGTGCTTACCAGGCCGTGGTGCTTGCCGAACTGGGCGCACAGGTTTATACAATCGAACGGCAGAAAAAACTTTTTGAAGCCAACAAGCAGTTTATGCTGCTAAAAAAATATCCTTCTGTGAAATTCTTTTACGGTGATGGCTTTGAAGGACTTCCTACTTATGGTCCTTTTAATAAAGTGATCATTACTGCAGCAGCACCTGAAATTCCGGCCAAACTGATTGAGCAGCTAAAACCCGGAGGAATGATGGTTATACCATTAGGCGCAGGAGATGTTCAGCAAATGCTCAGGATTACCAAATTGGAAAACGGTGCTCTGAAAGAAGAAGTTTTTGACCGCTTTTCATTTGTACCTATGCTGGAAGGGAAAAAATAAGAGTTCCCCATAAATACTATTAAGAGGAGTGTAACTCACTCAGGGTTTGGCACCATTTAGCATTTCCCATAAATCATGAGGTTTGATTTGAAAAAAGCCATTAAAGAAAAATGCCAGACCAACTGTCAGTAAAATGAAACCTAAAACCATCAGCAACTGTATGCCGGATGTTTTCTGAATGGGTTGCTTCGCTTTAATATCACAAACTTCACCGGGACAATACTGGGCTTTGTCTTTATAAATCCATTTATACATAATGCAACCCAGACAAATGCCAAAAACAGATTCAAAAAAAAGAAAGAGTAAGCATATCAGGCAAATGATTCCTGTAATGATGCTGTAGGTATTCATTATTACCATTAAAAGAAACATAATGGCTGATAAAATGACTCCGATTATCCAGGCTACTTTTTTTTGCGCAGCTCCAACATATTCCGGGTTTTGCCTGCTTACGATAAGCCTGCCAATAACCAGGGTAGGGGAATACCTGGGACTGACAAAGACCCTTATCACAAAATCTGTGAAAAATAATGTTATTACATATTTGATCGGCACAAAATTTTCTCTGAACACAATGAACATTAATGATAAGAAAGTGGCGAAGAACAGGATACCTGCTGCCGCCCTGATTTCCCTCTCATTTAATACTGGTATGAAATAGCCGGGTACAGTTTCTCCAAACCGGGTTGATTGGTTTCCTTTAGCTGTGGACATAAAAAGAAATTCAGTGTATTTGAATACTTATTTACGGCTTCAAATTAAGACTAATTTGACCGAAGAAAGTTATTTGCAGAGGTTTCTACACGAACTGTTCTAATAGCTCAATTCTCTTTTCAATTGGCGGATGAGTGGCAAACAGGTTATCCCAGGAACCGGATTTTCTTGCCGAAACCTGCGGGTTATCAATGAACAATTGCGCCACATCACGGCTTTCCACTGCTTCAATGTATGGGTCGTCTTTTATTTTGCGTAAGGCATTTGCCAGTGCGTATGGCTTTTTGGTCATATCCGCACCGCCTGCATCTGCCAGGTATTCTCTCTTTCTGCTGATACCAAACCGAAGGAGAATGGAAATAAAATAAGCAATAGCTGTTACAACAATTGCAACAAGAATAATAGCACCTGAACCTTTTGAATCTTTGCTTCTTTTACCTGAACCAACAAACCGAAGGCTGCGAAAGGCCATCTCGGCAAGAAAAGCGAATATGCCTACAAATATGATGGATACAATCAGCAACCTGACATCCCTGTTCTTAATGTGGGTGAGTTCATGGGCTATTACACCTTCCAGTTCATCATCATCTAAGCGTTCAATTATTCCTTTTGAAAGCGAAATGGAATAACTTCTCTCTCCAATACCGCTGGCAAATGCGTTCAGCGAATCATCTTCAATGATGTATAGCCTGGGCATCTTCATACCCTGCGATATGCAGAGGTTTTCTAACAGGTTATACACCCTTTTGTTTTCTTTTCTGTCCAACGACTTACTGTTGGTGGCCATTCGGATAAATGCAGCATGGCCGCCCCAGGCAATCAGAAACCATCCGCCGGTTACAAGAAGTACGAACGGAAGGGCCTGTAGAAAAAGTTCATTTGGATCCTGACCCTGTTCCGTTACAAAAAAAAGAAAAGCATAAACCATCCCAAGTAATACAGCAGGAAATAATACCAGCAGTATTACTGAATTAAGGTTATTCTTCCGGATTTGCCGGTCTATGCCTGTGTATTGCATAATGTAGGTGGTGGGCAAATTTCAGACTCAACAATAATCTGCAATCTGCAACCCAAAATCTAAAATTGGATTTTCGGAGGTTCTTCCATTTGTTTCCTTGTGTCAGTACCAAGGTCAAACATGATTTCTCTGTTAAATCCAAAATTCTTTGCAATCAGGTTACCAGGGAACGATTCCACTGCATTATTGTATTCAGTGGTGGCACCGTTAAAGAACCTTCTGGCAGCAGCCAGTTTGTTTTCTATATCACTGAGTTCTTCCTGTAGCTGAAGGAAGTTTTGATTGGCCTTTAAATCTGGGTATGCTTCCACCTGCACTTTCAGTCCTGCAAGGGCACTGCTAAGTTGCTGTTCGGCAGCTATTTTACCATCAATAGTGGTGGCACTCATTGCGGCCGACCGTGCCTCTGTAATTTTTGTCAGCAATTCTTTTTCATGCGAAGCATAACCTTTTACTGTTTCCACTAATTGTGGCACAAGGTCATGCCGCTGGCGAAGCTGAACATCAATATCGGCAAAAGCATTTTGCCTTCTGTTGCGCAGGCGTACAAGGCCGTTGTAAAGACTGATTACCCAAATTACAAGCAGTACGATAACCCCAATAATTATTACTACAGGCATATTTTAAAATTTAGATATTGAAGTTATAAAAAAACCGGCATTGTGCCGGTTGTAAAATTGCTTTTGTCAGGAAATCAGTTTTTTCTGTCCATATACCATGTTCCGCTTCCGGTAGGTGTGGCATTCGGTCCCCAGGTGCCGTTAGTCATTTTGCCATTGTTGCTCCAGTCTGCTTTAATTGAAAAAGTACTTCCGCCCGGAGTTGAATATGTATAAGTAGCAGAAAATACATTACCGGTTAAGGTCCAAGTACCTGTTGCTTTGGATGAAGAGGTAATGTTGTCGCCATCGGCAATTGTGAGTTTTCCTCCCGATTCAATTACCATCGAGTAACCGGAATTGGGTGTGGCACTGGCGGTTCCGTATTTCCCAACCCAGAGGCCTTCGATCGGGTAAACAGGAACAGGACATTCATCTTTCTTGCAGGAAATAAACGGCAATAATGCGAACAGCGCTACAAACGCTAAAGTTAACTTTTTCATTGATTTTTGTTTATGGTTAAAATAAGTGCCAAAAGTAAAAGACTGAATGATAGCAGGCAATACCACTTTTGTGGTATTTTTTCATTTGTTATACAAATAAATGATTGTATTTTCCGCTTTTAATAAGATTGCTATGCGAATAGTTCCTTTTTTAGTTTCTGCTGTTGCCACTGCCGGCCTTGTATATGCTTTAAACAGACCATTGGGGTCATTACCGATGGCCGCAGGAAAATTTCTAAGTCCGCAATATGGCTTTTGGCAGAATGCCGAACCGGCTTCAAAAAGTTTTGATGAAGAACTCAGCTTCTCCGGATTGAAAGGTAAAGCTGAAGTATATTTTGATGACAGGCTGGTGCCTCATGTTTTTGCAGAAAATGATGAAGACCTTTATTTTATCCAGGGATACCTGCATGCAAAATTCAGGTTGTTCCAGATGGATTTACAAACAAGGGCTGCTGCTGGCCGTGCCAGTGAATTTGCCGGAGCTAAGGCAATAAATTTTGATAAAGAACAGCGCAGGCTGGGAATGGTGTTTGCTGCAGAGAATGCCTTGAAGGAAATCGAAAAAGACCCTGTCTCGAAAGCAGCATTTGATGCATATACAAGCGGCATAAATGCTTATATAGGTTCGTTAAGAGAAGCAGATATACCCATTGAATACAAACTGATGAATGTGAAGCCGGAAAAATGGAGCAACCTGCGTTCTGCATTGCTTTTGAAAATGATGGCTAAAATGCTTTCGTCAGGCACAGAGCATGATTTGGCCTATACAAATGCAAAAGCAGTGTTTATGCCAGAAGAACTGAACAAACTCTATCCACAGGTACCTGATTCGTTATTACCAATTGTTCCCAAAGGAACTGTGTTTGAGAAACCAGCGATAATACCTGTTCAGCCGGCTTCTGCCGACTCTTTATACTTCGGAAAAAAAGATACTGTTTCAGTAAAAGAAATATCGAGGCCTAATGAAAATAATGGCAGCAATAACTGGGTGGTGTCCGGAAGTAAAACGCAAAGCGGAGCCCCAATTCTTTGTAATGATCCGCATCTCGAAATGTCCTTGCCTTCGATTTGGTATGAGATACAACTGCAAACGCCGGTCAGCAATGCTTATGGTGTGTCAATACCGGGGGCACCTTTTATCATCATTGGTTTTAACGACAGCATTGCCTGGGGTGTTACCAATTCGCAGCGGGATGTAAAGGATTATTATGAAATAAGATTTAAAGACAAGACCAGAAAAGAATACTGGTTTAACAATCAGTGGACAGCAGCAAGGTTGCAGGTGGAAGAGATAAAAGTTAAAGGAGGTGCCGTTGTTTTCGATACTGTGGCTTACACCGTTTACGGACCGGTGATGTATGACGAAAGCTTCCAGGGAACGGACAGTTCGGGCAGGGGAAGAAATCTTGCACTCCGCTGGACAGCCCACGACCCGAGCAATGAAGGGTTTACATTTTACAAACTAAACAGGGCAAAGAACTATGATGATTATGTAAATGCAATCGCCACATTCCAATGCCCCGGGCAAAATTTTGTTTTTGCTTCTAAAAACGGAGATATTGCCCTGTGGCAGCAGGGAAAATTTCCGGCAAGATGGAAAGGGCAGGGGTTGTATGTAATGCCGGGTGAAGACAGCAGTTATATGTGGCAGGGTTTTATTCCTCAACCTGAAAACCCACATGCCAAAAATCCGGAACGGGGTTATTTGCAAAGCGGAAACCAGCGGCCTGCAGATTCAGCCTATCCGTACTTTATTCCGGGAACATACCTGACAGCAAGGGCTATTACTATTGATAACAAACTGGCTGCAATGACCAGCATCACACCGGCTGACATGATGAAACTGCAAAACGATTACTTTAATACGACGGCGGAAGATGTAAGGCCTTTGTTGATGAGGTACGTTCAAATGGATGAACTCAATGCAACAGACAAGAAATATCTTGATCTTATTAAGAAATGGGATCTTAATGCTTCAGCAGATTCAAAAGAACAAACAATCTATAATCATTGGTGGGGAATGGTAACTTATGGTATCTGGTATTATTATGCCAACGGGCTTGATTCGTTAACCAGGGCAAAAATGGTAAAACCAACTGATCAAACAATACTGGAGATGATTATTAAAGATTCCTCTTGTCTTAATGTGAAACTAAAAGGCAAGACGGTTAAATGGAACATTGTTACTTCGAGCTTAAAAGTTACTTCTGGTTTTTTTGAATTGAGGTTAAAAAAGGGAAACGGACTTGAATGGTATAAGACTAATCACCCTGCCATCTATCATATTGCAGACGCTTCGAGAAACAGCCTGCTGCCTTTTGCGAGAACCAAACTTCATATCGGCGGAAACAATGACATCATCAATGCTGTAAAGGGCAGCCATGGCCCAAGCTGGCGGATGATTGTGCACATGACAACACCGACCGAGGCTTATGCAGTTTATCCTGGTGGACAAAGCGGTAATCCAGGCAGTAAGTTCTACGACAGTTTTGTAGATAAATGGGTCGAAGGCCAATATAACAAGCTTTGGTTTATGCGTGAAGGAGACAAAACAGATAAGAATGTGAAATGGGTAATGAAATTTAAAAAGGGATAATGAATTGCAGTTAACCAAAAAATAATTTGAAATGAAATTTATTACAGCAACTATATTAACAGTTTTATTAGCCTTTATTGCAGGGATTCTGTCTTTTTCTCCCTGGTGGGGTTTTGCTATCACATCTTTCCTTGTTGCTATTCTTGTTCATCAAAAAGGGTGGAAGGCATTTCTTTCCGGTTTCCTGGGACTGTTTCTGTTGTGGGCCGGACTTGCCTGGTGGATTGATATGCAGAATAACAGCCTCCTGTCTTCAAAAATAGCTGCCATACTTCCGCTGGGCGGAAATAGTGTGCTGCTCATATTGGTTACCGGGTTCGTTGGCGGTTTGGTTTCCGGGTTGGCGGCTATCACCGGCAGCTATTTACGGGTAAGTTCCCATAAATGAGTGATAAATGCCCAACATGTATCTTTGTGCCGCTTTAGAATTTTGCCTGACCTGCAATCAGGGTTCTTAGCAGTCCTTTGTGAAAAGGGACACAGAAACAAAAATTCAACAACATGGCACAACTGCACAACCGCATTTCCCGGAGGGAACTGAAAGAACGTATTCAAAACGACCCGACACCACGGACCACCATTTCTTTTTACTGTTATTTTAGAATTGCCGAACCTGTTTCTTTCAGGAATGAATTGTACAGGGATTTAAATGAACTTGGAGTTCTTGGGCGTATTTACCTGGCTACAGAAGGTATTAATGCTCAGATCAGCGTTCCTGCTGAAAATACTGAATCTCTTCGTTCGTATTTATATTCTTATCCCGAATTAAATAACCTCCGCCTGAACATTGCGGTGGAGGATGATGGAAAATCTTTTTATGTACTGGATGTGAAAGTACGGAACAAGATTGTGGCAGATGGTATCAATGATTCATCATTTGATATGGCCAACAAGGGCAGGTATGTAAATGCCCGGCAGTTTAATGAGCTTACTTCTGACCCCGAAACAGTGATAATTGACATGAGGAATCACTACGAATTTGAAGTGGGACATTTTGAGAACGCCATTGAAATACCGAGTGATACTTTCAGGGAGCAATTACCGATGGCAGCAGAAATGATGGCTGCTGATAAAGAAAAGAACATAATAATGTATTGTACTGGCGGCATCCGTTGCGAAAAGGCATCTGCATACATGCTGCACAAAGGATTCAAAAATGTCTTTCACCTGGAAGGCGGTATTATTAATTATGTAAACCATGTGAAGAAAGACAGGCTGGAGAATAAATTTCATGGTAAGAATTTTGTGTTTGATCAGCGTTTGGGAGAAAGGGTAACCGATGAAATTATTGCTCACTGCCACCAATGCGGCAAACCTGCAGATACCCATGTAAATTGTGTAAACGATGCCTGTCACCTGTTGTTTATCCAATGCGATGGTTGCCGGGAAAAGATGAAACAAACCTGTAGCCAGGAGTGTTATGACTTTATTCATCTGCCGGAAGAAGATCAGAAGAAGTTGCGAAGCGGCGTTGACAAGGGCAGGAATATATTTAATAAGTCAAAACAAAAACTTCAGCAAAAAACAGGATGCGGCGGGTAACATTATTTGGTCTTTATCCACTTAATGCAAACAGGTTTTCCCACTTTTATTCTGTTTTGAGTATCTGTCAATAGCCCTGTTTTTTTATCAACGCTGAAAACAACAATTTCATCGCTGTTTTGATTGGCCACAAGCAGGAATTTACCCGTTGGGTCAAAATTAAAATTACGGGGAGCTTCGCCGCCGGAATATTCATGCCCCACCAGGCTAATCATTCCTGTTTTGGCATCAATTGAGAATATGGCGATGGAATTGGAACCGGCCCGGTTACTCGCATACAAGAATTTGCCATCTGGTGAAACATGTATATCTGCCGAACCGGCCTTTCCTTTATAAGTAACAGGAAGGGAAGAATGCGATTGTATTTCCTGTAAATCGGCATTGCCAAAGTCTTTGAAAACAGAAATTGAGCCGGAGAGTTCATTAAGTAAGTAAACATATTTGCCGCTTGGATAAAAATCAAGATGTCTTGGGCCGCTTCCGGCACTTACAGATGTATATTTAAGTTTGGAAGGGAAGAGCTTTCCATTTTTATTATTCTGATGATACGTCATTATCTTATCAGTGCCCAAATCTGTAACATAAAAATAGCTGCTGTTTTTCTTTGGAAAGATACCATGCACATGTGGCGATTTCTGTCTTGTTGAATCAGGCCCTGAACCTTCATGCTGAATAACCTGGATGACCTTTCCCAGTTTTCCACTCTTTGCAACAGGCAAGACTGAAAGGTTTCCGCTGCTGTAATTGCCTGCATAAATCCATTTGTTCGACTTGTCTTTTGTTATATAACAGGGATGATTGCCTTCTGAAGATTGTGAATTGATATAAGTCAGGAGACCGGTTTTCTTATTAAAAATGAAAGAGGAAACTTTTCCTCCTTTGCCGGTTGAGTCGGCATTTTCATTTACCGCAAATACATATTTCTCATTACTGGAAACGGTAAGAAAAGAAGGATTGGGGGTTTTAACATGGCTTATCTCTTCGGCGCTTCCATCGCCGGAGCTGAATTTATAAACATAAATACCCTCACTCTTTGGAGAATCGTATGTTCCCACAAGCAAATAATATGATTGTGCATTTGCTTTGGCAAGGAGTAACAGAAAGAATACGATGAAAGCGTCTTTTCTGAAAGTATGCTTTAACATGAGCTTAAAGTTGTTTTAACAAAACGATATAAAAATAATCAAGCTTTGGCACAATCTTCTGAATAGTATATGCAGAACAAAATTATTAACCAGTCCGCCGCAGGCGAACATAAAACGAAAAACTATGAAACGGATATTTACACTTTCAGCCCTGGCAATCACACTTACTGTTTTCCTGGCAAGTTGTATTAAAAGCGATACCTATTATGGTTATGACGACAGCTACTGGCTTACTAAAGAAAGGGGAGAAGTGGTGTACAGCGACAGCTATTGCAACTACTATGTTATTGAAACATACAACGGATATACTATTGTGAGAAGTTATGGCGGATACAAACCTTATGAAGGCAGCATTGTTTACGGAAACTTCAGCAATTTGGGTACAAGGGATATGTATAACCGCTCATCAGGTGTGGTGTTTACGGGTACTGTTACCGACTACTGGCTTAGCTATACAGAAGCGCAGGATGCCCTGGATTATTACTGTCCTTTGTATGGAGGGAAAGGAGCCAAAAGAGAATTTAAGAAGTCAACCATTACTCAATAGCCTGTGATAATTTAAAGCAAACTGCCTGTCGCTCAGACAGGCAGTTTTTTTATAGTTTCTGTAATTCGTTTATAAGTTTCTTCTTCAGTTAAAGGTTCGGGTACGAACTTCTGCCCAATCACTTTTTCATACAGTTCTATGTAGCGTTGCGAAATCGTTTGCACCCATTCATCAGTCATTTCAGGAACAGTCTGGCCTTCTTTTCCCATAAAATTGTTGGCAATCAGCCATTCCCTTACAAATTCTTTGCTGAGTTGTTTTTGTCTTTCTCCGGCTTTCTGCCTTTCATCAAAACCATCAGCATAAAAATACCTTGAGGAATCAGGTGTATGTATTTCATCCATCAGCACAATTTCCCCGTTCAGGGTACCAAATTCATACTTGGTATCAACCAAAATGAGGCCTTGTTTGGCGGCAATTTTCTTTCCTCTTGCAAATAACTGCAAGGCATAATGGCTTAGTTTTTCCCACTCATCTGCAGTAGCCAGTCCGGATTTTATGATTTCCTCCGGCGAAATATCTTCATCGTGACCTTCGGCTGCCTTTGTGCTGGGAGTAATGATTGGAGAAGGGAAATAATCGTTTTCTTTCATTCCATCCGGCATATTGGCTCCGCAAAGGGTTCTTTTTCCTGAAGAATAAGTTCGCCAGGCATGCCCTGTCAGATTCCCTCTTACCACCATTTCAATTTTGAAGGGAATGCATCTTTTACCTGTAGAAACATTTGGAGCAGGCACCTCAAGCAGCCAGTTTGGGCAGATATCTGCCGTTTTTTGCAGCATATAAGCAGCAATCTGGTTCAAAACCTGACCTTTAAAGGGTATTGGCCGGGGTAAAATGACATCAAAAGCAGAAATCCGGTCAGAAGCCACCATTACCAGCCAATCATGACCGATAGAATAAACATCTCTGACTTTACCTCTGTAAAAGGCCGTTTGATGCGGAAAAGTAAAAGGAGCCATAAACCGAAAGTAACATGCCCCGATGCAGCAGCCAATGAGTTCAGGTTTAAGATTTCAACAATTTATCCCTGCCCTTTCACCAGCCGGGCTTACCCCTTAAAAATTAAATTTTTAGATAAACCCGACAATGCTTATTTTTCCACCAAATTCCAAAACTAAAATCTCCATATTATGAGAAAAAGTTACCGCTATTTAACTGCCGGGCTTATAGCAGTGTTGTTTACTATATCCGCTTATGCTCAGTCAGTTACTGTTTCCGGTACTGTCCGTAACGAATCGACGAAAGAAATTGTACCCGCAGTTACTGTGGCGTTAAAAGAAAATGCCAACCAGGGCACATACACCGATCAGAATGGTGTATTCTCATTAAAAGTACCTAAACTTCCAACCGTTTTAGTTGTATCATCAATCGGTTTTGAATCACAGGAAATCACTGTGACCAGTGCAACTCAGGTAATTGAAGTTAGTTTGAAGATCAACAGTTCATTCGGCCAGGAAGTTGTTGTGGCAGCTACCCGCAGCCCGCAGCGTTTGCTGGAGTCTCCCGTAACCGTTGAAAGACTCAGTGCAGCTAACATTAAATCGTTGGCGGCCCCAACTATTTACGAGTCAATCGGAAACCTGAAAGGTGTGGATGTACACACTGCCAGTCTTACCTTCCGTACTGTAACTACCCGTGGTTTTGTATCCAGCGGAAACACCCGTCTTAATCAATTGGTAGATGGAATGGATAACCAGGCTCCGGGCTTAAACTTTGCGGTAAGCACAATCGTTGGTCTCACAGACCTTGATGTGGATAACATCGAAATCTTATCCGGAGCTTCTTCAGCCTTATATGGTTCAGGTGGTATGAACGGTACAGTACTTATTAACAGCAAGAGTCCGTTCAAATATCAGGGATTGAGCTACAATGTGAAACAAGGTATCATGCATGTGGACAGCAGACAAAGAAGGGCTGCCCCTTATAATAATATCTCGATGAGATGGGCGAAAGTAATCAACAACAAGCTTGCTTTCCGCCTTTCCGGAGAATTGATACGTGGTAATGACTGGGAAGCTGAAGACTACCGCAACAAACAACAAATTGGCATCCTGAGTAAAGTGGTTGGTGGCAACCGCCAGAATGATCCCAACTATAACGGTGTAAACGTTTATGGTGATGAAACAAGCGTAAACCTAAACCAACTGGCTGCAGTGCTGGCAGGTGGCATTAACAGCACAGTATTGGCGCAAACCAGTGGTGCATTGAACCTTCAGAACCAAGCTAACGCTTATTACGCTTCAATCGGTAACCCGCTGTATCCTACAACAGCTCAGAATACTGCATTCATTTCCGCTTTGCCAGCTGCTGTTCAGCAAACAGCCGGATTCTGGCTGCCATTCTATCTTGGTTTGAGCCGCAACTATTTTGGTACGCAAACTAATGTTACCAGGACTGGTTATAATGAAGATCAACTGGTTGACTACAATACGATCAACGCCAAATTGAATGTGGGTGTGCATTACAAACTGACTGAAAAAATTGAAGCTTCTTTCAATACATATTTTGGAACCGGTACAACCGTTTATACCGGTGCTAACCGTTATTCACTCCGTGGCTTCAAAATGGCACAGCACAAGGCTGAATTAAAGTCTAAGAACTGGATGGTAAGGGGTTATACAATTCAGGAGAATGCCGGCGATTCATACATCGGTGATGCTCTTGGCACTTTCATTAACGAAGCATGGAAACCAAGCGTAAATAATGCTAACCTGTCTGGTTCATGGTTCCCTCAGTATATTTATGCTTTTTCTGAAGGCAGAAGACAATCTGCCGGTTCTCTCAGTGATATCCAGTTGCATCTTGCTGCCCGTGGCACTGCAGATGCCGGACGCTTCCTTCCTGGTAGTGCTGCCTTTAATAATGCTGCTGCAATCATCAAGAAAACACCGGTTAGTAAACCCGGCGGTGCTTTATTCCTCGATAAATCCGACCTGTATGTTGCGGAAGGACAGCTGAACCTGTCTGAAGTTGCCCATTTCTCTGATGTTGTTGATCTGCTTGTTGGTGCAAGCTGGAAGCAATGGGTAATGAACTCTCAGGGAACACTGTTTGCTGATACTAATGGAAACATCCGTGTTAACGAACACAGTGGATACATTCAGTTGAAAAAGAAATTGTTCAATGATGTTCTTACAATGACAGCATCCGGACGTTTTGACAAACAAACGAACTTTAAAGGAAAATTCACTCCAAGGGTAACTGCTGTATTCAAGGTTGCCAATGAGAGTAACATCAGGCTTTCTTACCAAACAGCTTATCGTTTCCCCACTAACCAAAACCAGTATATCAGTCTGCAACTGGGTGGAGGAAGCAGCTACCTTATCGGTTGTTTGCCTGAGTTCCAGAGCTATTATAAATTAAGCACTACCAAACCAGGTTACACAGCCGCAAGTATCCTTGCTTACAGGGCCGGTGCTACTTCTGATTCCAGCCGTTTAGTAAGGGCAGTTTATAAAGAAGTGAAGCCTGAAACAATGAATTCTTATGAGATTGGTTACAAAGGCGTGGTAGCTAAGAAACTTCTTGTGGATGCTTATGTTTATTACAGCCGTTACAAAGACTTCCTGTTAAGCGAAGCTGTTGGTCAGTCGCAAAGTGAAGCATTAGGCAAACTTGGCCTGTATTCTCCATTCAGCACAAACAATCTTTCTTATGTGCAGAATTCAAGCCAGACTGTTAAGTCAATTGGCTGGGGTATCGGTCTTGAATATAAAGCTTTCAAGAATTATGTGTTCTACGGTAACGTATTCTCAGATGAGCTGAGAGATGTTCCTGCAGGCACAGTTACTTTCTTCAATGCTCCTAAATACCGCTTCAACATCGGTTTAAGAAATGAAAGCGTATTTAAAGGTATTGGCTTCAACGTAGTGGCCAAGTGGCAGGATAACAACTACTATGAGGGCACATTTGTTTCCGGTACACTTCCTTACTTCACATGGGTTGATGCGCAGATTACCTATCACCCGATTGGTACAAAAGCTACCTTCCGCATTGGAGGAACAAATCTGGGTAATAATTATTACCGTACAGGTTATGGCAGTCCGGCTGTTGGCGGTCTCTACTACATCAGCTACGGCTACAATCTATTCTAAGGAGAAATTATAAATTGGGTTATAAGTAAATAGCCCCCTGCTGTTGCGGGGGGCTTGTTTTTTCCCTATCGGAAATAAAAAAGTGTTTAACTGGTTTTATTCGGCCCTTGTAACTTTTACAACATTGGTATGAAGATGAAGGTGAACAGGTGTGCTTCCTGTACTTACCACTACATCACCTTTTTTGATGTACCCTTTCTCTTTTAAAATATCAATTTGGTCGGCGAAAATGTCGTCAAGACTTTCTTCTTCTTCATAATAGAAAGCCCTTACGCCCCAGCTAAGGCTTAACTGGTTCAGCAGGCTTTTCTCTTTTGTAAAGATGAACAAATGCGATTTTGGCCTGAAACTGCTCAGCATAAAACCGGTATAGCCGCTTTGCGTCATTCCAATAATGGCATCTGCTCCCACATCCTCGGCCAGTTTGCAGGCATTATAACAAATAGCATCACTTAAGAGTGATGGTGAGTGGGGCTGGGGCTTCAGCATTTCCTGACGGTTATAATCATATGCCTTCTCCTCAATCTCTACTATAATCTTTGTCATTGTCTCCACCACCAGCTTTGGATATTTTCCGGTAGCTGTTTCACCGCTCAGCATTACGGCATCGGCTCCTTCCAGTACTGCATTGGCAACATCAGTTATTTCGCTTCGGTTGGGTTTTGTCCGGTCAATCATACTTTCCATCATCTGCGTAGCCACAATTACAGGCTTTGCCCGGTGGATGCATTTTTTGATGATATCTTTTTGAATCAACGGAACCTCTTCAACTGGTAGCTCTACACCTAGGTCGCCACGGGCCACCATGATGGCATCGCTTTCTACAATTATGTCACGAAGATTCTTTAACGCTTCGGGCATTTCAATTTTTGCAATCACTTTTGCTTTGCTGCCGCCTTCTTTAATTCTTTTCTTCAGGTCTTTGATATCAACCGGTTTCCTTACAAATGATAAGGCAATCCAGTCAACCTTTTGAGTAAGTATAAAATTCAGGTCAGCAAGGTCTTTCTCGGTAAGTGCCGGTAGCGAAATTTTCGTATCTGGCAGGTTTACCCCTTTCTTCGGGAGTAAAATGCCTCCCAGCAGTACCTCAACCTTAACATCATTTTCAGGGGTTATTTCCCTTACAATTACTTCCATTTTCCCGTCATCGAGCAGGATTTTTTCGCCAACCTTAACATCCTGGTGAAGATTAGGGTAGGAAACAAAAATCTTTTCCTTGGTGCCCACCAGTTTTTTGTTAGTGAAAGTAAGGATATCTCCTTCATCGATCTGAAGCGACCCGTCTTTCAGTTCGCCAACCCTTAGTTTTGGGCCCTGCAGGTCTGCAAGTATAGAAATGTTGTAAGGCTCAGAACTGTTGATCTGCTTGATACGCTCAATAATCTTTTTCTTGTCTTCATGTGAACCATGAGAAAAGTTAAGCCTGAAAACATTTACACCGGCCTTTACCAGGTCCAGCAGTTGTTCATAGCTGTCGCAGGCAGGCCCGACTGTAGCAACAATCTTTGTTCTTTTCAGTGGCCTGATCCTGCCGTCAGGATAAATAACCGAACTGGCAGGTTGTTGTTTATTGATAGTACTCATCTGTTGATTTGTGTTTCCTCCCAGGGGAGAAATTTGCGGACGATTAATTAATCCCAGTTCAAAATCTTTTTAAACTGGTATTCTTCAGGATCCCTCAGAAATTTCCTGGCTTCATCCATATCTTCAGGACAGAGATATTGCAAACTGTCTTCGAACACCATTTTAGCTTTCTGGCTGTTCATCGACACCATCCTTGTTTTAACTTTTCCGTTAGCATCTTCCACATCTTTCAGGAATAATGGATATATGTCACCGGACGGATCGGAAGTTACCACACATCCTGAAAGGCCTTGGTCAAACAATTTTTTAACGCCGATACCTAAGAAACTGCAATACATCAGATCGTAAGCAGTGGGTGCAATGCAACGAAGCTCATAACCCATTTCAACCGGACGGCTCTTGATATTAATTCCAAGCTGCTTCAGCTTAATCTGCAAAAGCATATTATAAATGTGTGCCTTACTCACAGTACCCAGTTCAGGGTGGCCATGTTCGTCATATGTAAACTGGATACCGGAAGATTCAATGTCCTCATCGCTCATAAAGTGGAACACACCCTCACTTACGATGGCACATCCATAGGGAATACCCAAAACCCTTCTTTTAATAATTGAAGAGATGATCAGTTTGGTGATTTTATCAAGTGATACTTTTGTTTTGTTAAACATCTCCGGGATAATAATCATCGGGTAGTGACAGGCGGCACCGATACCAAAGGCAAGGTGACCTGCCTCACGGCCCATTGCCGAAACTACAAACCAGTTGGCTGAAGTACGGGCATCTTCATAAATCGTTCTTCCTATGCGTACACCTTCCTGCTTGGCACTTTGGTAACCAAATGTGGGCTGTCCTTCCGGAAGTGGTAAGTCGTTATCAATTGTTTTTGGAACGTGGATATTCTGAATCGGGATTTTTCTTTCAACCAGAAACTTGGATATCCTGTTAGCTGTGGAGGCAGTATCATCTCCGCCAATGGTAACCAGCAGCTTTACATTGTTCTTTATAAAAAAGTCAGGCTTAAACTCAAGATCAGCAGGTTTGTAACGGCTCATTCTTATGGCAGAACCACCCATACTGAAAAACAAGTCGGCCATTTCAAAATCTATATCAATGGTAGCAGGGTTTTCTGTGAAGAGATTTTTGTAGCCATCATGCAGGCCAATTACTTTATAACCATCTCTTAAAAAAACTTTGGCAACAGAACTGATTACTGTATTTATTCCGGGTGCGGGACCACCACCAGCCAGAATGAGGACATTTCCTTTCATAAAAGCTTGATATTTATATTAATGAATTGCGCAAAACTAACCAATTTGAATAAAATATCTCATCCAAATACTGAAATGGCCGTAAGCTGAAACTCAGGCAGATATAATATATTAAGTAAGAATAAATTAACAAATACATGTTTTGGCCTGATTAATTGTAATGCACTACTTTTGCGGCCTGAAACGATTTGCTCAGCCATTAGAAAAAATTTTTGTGTAACTAAATGAAAGCAAAATGGCAAAAAAAGTAACTAAGATTGGTGTGCTTACATCTGGTGGAGATGCACCCGGAATGAATGCGGCTATCAGGGCAGTTGTAAGAACAGCTCTGTATCATGAAGTGGAAGTGTACGGAATCCTGCGTGGATACAGCGGAATGGTGGAGAATGATATGGTAAAAATGGACAGCAAGAGTGTTTCCAAAATAATTCAGTTAGGTGGTACAATTTTGAAGACGGCAAGGTGTAAAGAATTTTATGAGCCGGAAGGAAGGGCCAAAGCTTATGACAACCTGAAAAAACATGGAATTGACGGATTAGTGGTAATTGGTGGTGATGGCAGCTTCAAAGGTGCGCAACAGTTCAGCAATGAATTTGATATTCCCTGTATTGGTTTACCGGGTACTATTGACAAAGATATTGCGGGTACTGACTTCACGATTGGTTTTGATACAGCTGTAAATACAGCTGTGGAGGCGATTGATAAAATCAGGGATACGATGGAAGCCCACAACAGGCTTTTTGTGGTGGAAGTTATGGGTCGTGATGCCGGGTATATTGCATTGCACAGCGGCATGGCCACAGGTGCAGAAAACATTCTGATACCGGAAAGGAAAGCAAACCTGCCGGAACTGATCCAGTCGCTAACACAGGCAGAAAAAAATAAGAAATACGTAAACCTGATTGTGGTTACTGAAGGTGATGAATATGGCGGAGCAGATGGTATTTCCAATTACCTGAAGTTAAGCTTACCCGGTGCTGATATTCGTACTGCCATCCTTGGTCACATACAGAGAGGTGGCAGCCCCACTGCCAACGACAGGATTATTGCCAGCCGCATGGGCTATCATGCTGTGCAGTGCCTGCTCGAAGGACGCTACAATGTAATGGTTGGTATTGTTAATGATGAGATGCGCTATACACCGCTTGATAAAGCTGTTAAAGCCAAACAGTCAATCAATGATGAGTGGCTGCAGATAGTGGAAGCACTCCATTAAAGTCATTCTGTGATGCTGGTTTCAGCATCCATTCATATAAGAAACTGCCCTCTTGTACAGGGGGCTTTTTTTATGTCCCTTTATCACATACTTTTATGTGAATCAATTTTTATAAAAATGAAAAAGTTATTTTTTCTTTCAATGATGATAGCACCTCTCTCCATGCTTGCTCAGCTCAGTTATCCGGCAACAAAAAAAACGGATTCTGCAACCAACTATCACGGTACAATTCTGGCAGACCCTTACCGCTGGCTCGAGAATGATTACAGTGATGAAACAAAACAATGGGTGGCAGAGCAGAATAAAGTAACATTCGGTTATCTGGATAAGATTTCTTACCGGGCTGGCTGGTTGAAACGAATGGAAGAAATCAATAACTACCCCAAATATTCATCTCCTTCAAAAAAGAATGAATATTTCTATTTTTCAAAAAATGACGGCCTGCAAAATCAAAGTATTATTTACAGGCAAAAAGGCCTTGCCGGTAAACCGGAACTGGTGTTAGACCCCAATAAGTTTTCTGCTGATGGTACAACAGGGCTTGGCGCATTTGCACTATCCAAAGATGGCAGGTATGCTGTAGTGGGAAAAACAAAAGGTGGCAGCGACTGGCGCACCTTTTATGTAATGGATATGAAATCACTTACATACTTGCCTGACTCAATCGAGTGGGTTAAAGTCTCAGGCGCCTCATGGCAGGGTGATGGTTTCTTTTACAGCCGTTATCCCACTCCTGAAAAGGGGAAAGAACTTTCTACAAAAAATGAAAACCATCAGGTCTATTATCATAAAGTGGGTACTGCACAGGATAAAGACATACTGGTATATGAAGATAAAGCAAACCCGCAGCGTTTTCATGGTGTATTTACTGATGAGAATGAACGCTATGTTTTTCTGAACATCAGCGACAGGGGAAAAGCTAAAGATGGTAATGCTTTGTGGTATTACGACAGCAAGTCATCCGACAAGAAGTTTAAGCCCATCGTGGCTGAAGCAGATAAATACGACTACAACTTTATTGATGAATTTAACGGACGGTTTTTGCTGCTGACAAATGATGGTGCCCAGAACAACAGGCTTATCTCGGTTGACCCAAACAACCCGCAACCGGCAAACTGGAAAACAGTGATTGCAGAAAAACCTGAGAACATTTCATCTGTATCAGCCGCCGGGGGAAAAATTTTTGTAACCTATATGAAAGACGTTACCAGCCGTGTGTATGTATATGACTACAATGGTAAATTAGAAAGAGAAGTGAAATTGCCTGCATTGGGAACAGCTGGCGGCTTTGGCGGAGAGAAGGATGATAAATTTGTGTTCTATACATTCACTTCCATCACTTTTCCTCCTACCATTTACAGGTATGATATTGCCACCGGCAAGAGTACTGTTTTCAGAAGACCGGAAGTAAAATTCACTCCCGAAGATTATATCACAGAACAGGTATTCTATCCCAGCAAAGACGGAACAAAAATTCCCATGTTCATTACTTATAAAAAAGGTGTGCTGAAGAATGGCAAAAACCCAACCATGCTGTATGGCTATGGCGGGTTTAATATCAGCAGCACCCCTTCATTCTCTCCAACCCGTATCACCTGGCTGGAGCAGGGTGGCATCTTCTGCATTGCCAACCTGCGGGGCGGCAGTGAGTATGGGGAAAAATGGCATGAAGCCGGGATGAGGTTTAAAAAGCAAAATGTATTTGATGACTTTATTGCTGCGGGAGAATTTCTGATAGCAAAGAAATATACTTCATCAGAATACCTTGCTGTGCAGGGTGGCTCAAATGGAGGAACCCTTGTTGGTGCTGTCATTAACCAGCGTCCTGAATTGTTTAAAGTAGCCATCCCGCAGGTGGGTGTTATGGATATGCTGCGCTTCCACAAGTTTACAATCGGCTGGAACTGGATTGCCGAATACGGCAGCAGCGATAACGCAGATGATTTTAAGAACCTGCTTGCATACTCACCTATGCACAATATAAAGCCGGGACTGAATTATCCTGCCACATTGGTAACCACAGCAGACCATGACGACAGGGTGGTGCCGGCACACTCATTTAAATATGCTGCTACATTGCAGGAGCATTATAAAGGAACTAATCCGGTAATGATCCGCATAGATGTAAACTCAGGCCACGGTGCCAGCAACCTGAAGAAAGGACTGGAGACGGCCGCCGATATTTATTCATTTACTTTTTACAATATGGGGCTGACACCAAAATTCAAAGAAGCAAAGCCCGCCCCCAAAAAAGGATTTTAGTTTGTTAATTTAGCCCTGCAAAAGCAGGGCTTTTTTTATGAAAGTATTAATCACCGGTGCAAATGGTTTTGTTGGTTATTATGTAACGAAACTTTTACTCGAAAAGGGTTATCAGGTAATAGCCACGGGCAGAGGTGATTGCAGGCTGCCATTTAGTAAAGAACATCTTTTCTCTTATTATCAGATGGATTTTACAGATGCAGTTTCTGTTAAACAGGTGTTTGAAAAAACAGAACCTGATGCCGTTATCCATTCCGGGGCTGTCAGCAAGCCTGATGAATGTGAGTTAAACAAAGAAAAGGCCTGGAATATAAATGTGCAGGGCACTATCAACCTGCTGCGGGAAGCAGAAAATCTGAAATCATTTTTCTTATTTGTTTCTACCGATTTTGTTTTTGATGGTGAAAAAGGCATGTACAGGGAAGAAGATATTCCGTTGCCTGTGAATTACTATGGCGAAACAAAACTGGCAGCTGAAAAAAAAGTGCTGGCTTATCCATATTTCTGGTCAATAGTAAGGACGGTGCTGGTATATGGCAAACCATTAACAGGAAGGGACAACCTGCTGACGATTGTAAAAAACAAATTGGAGAAAGGAGAGGAATATTCTGTTGTTAACGACCAGGTAAGAACTCCAACCTATGTCGTGGATCTGGCGCAAGGAATATTCTCAGTGATTGAGAAAAAAGCCGAAGGCATATTTCATATTTCGGGAGAAGATGTAACAACGCCTTATGAAATGGCCTGTAAAACTGCTGTATTGCTTGGGCTTAATGTGGGCCTGATAAAAGAAGTAACTGCTTCCAGTTTTTCACAACCAGCTATGCGGCCACCCAAAACCGGGTTTAATATACAAAAGGCAAAGTCGGTGTTAGGTTATCATCCTGTATCTTTTGATGAAGGTCTGAGAAAAACTTTTTCTGAGAAGGATTAATGCCCGTCACCAAATTTTTTCTCACCGGCTCTTATGGCTACTGCTAAATTGTTTTCTGCAGGCGGAACCGGGCAGTTATACACACCGCTTACATAAGCACAATAAGGATTATAGGCTTTGTTGAAGTCAATGGTATAAGTTCCGTTTTCCAGGTCCTGGATAGTCAGGTCAATATATCTGCCGTTTTCATAGCTTTCTTCACCGCTGGTCAGGTCGGTAAAAGGAATAAAGAGACTTTCAGCATATTCTTTTATGGCCATCAGCTTCTGCGACTGGTAAACATACAATTTGACAGCAGTATCATTTACATTAAAGTGAAGGATTGCATAAACCCTATGCACCTTTTTCACCTTACCCGATGTTTCCATGGAAAACCAGGGAGCTTCATAAATGCGTTCAACACGGGCATTAATCCTGTACTTTTCACTGGCAGGGAAAAATTGCATTTTTTCTTTATCATTTCCCTTTACCACTTCATGCTCCTGCACATATTTAGCCTGGTATTCTGTGATATGGCGGATATAGGCGCTGTCCTGCGTATAGGATGTTTGTGCAACGAAGAGAATAAAAAGAGTTATAAATACTTTTTGCATCATAGTATGATTATTGATTGTTCTCAGGGATAGCCATTTTTTAACAGTATCGGTTTGTATTTAAGTAATTCATAGAGCCTGAGTTCTTAAAAAAGCCTTCCGTTTGAAGGGAAGGCTTTTTAGTTTTTATTTCACCTGTAAATTGTGCTTCGCTACAAATTCATTTATCACACCGCTCAAATCCGGTTCACCAATTTCCTGTAAATCGTAATAAACCCTCACTGAAGGTTTGTCGATTTTTATAATCCTGTTCAGGTCAATAGGTGTGCCAATAACCACTGCATCGCATGGGGTGTTGCTGATAGTTGTCTCCAGGTCTTTCAGTTGTTGTTCTCCGTATCCCATTGCAGGCAGCAGTGTGCCGATGTTTGGATAAATACGGAATGTTTCACTGAGCTTGCCAGTTGTGTACGGCCGTGGGTCAACAAATCCGGCGGCACCATATTTCTGCGCAGCAACAATACCGGCACCAAGCTTCATTTCACCATGTGTAAGTGTAGGGCCATCCTCAACCACAAGTACATTCTTCCCTTTAATTATGGATGGGTCATCAACCTTAACGGGAGAAGCACCATCAATAACAACTGCTTTTGGATTTACCTTGGCAATATTATTTCTTACTATCTGAATCGCTTCCGGTGCAGAGGTATCTATCTTGTTTATCACTACCACATCGGCCATACGCAGTGTGGTTTCGCCGGGATAGTAGGACAGTTCATGACCTGCACGGTGAGGGTCTGTTACAGTAATCATTAAATCCGGCTGGTAGAACGGGAAATCGTTATTACCACCGTCCCAAACAACCACATCACATCCGTTCGGGTCTTTTTCTGCGGCACGCAAAATCGCTTCGTAATCAACGCCGGCATAAATCACATTGCCCCTTACCACATGTGGTTCATATTCCTCCATTTCTTCAATGGTGCATTTGTGTTTGGCCAGGTCTTCAACTGTGGCAAAGCGCTGCACTTTTTGTTCGGCCAGGTCGCCATAAGGCATCGGGTGACGGACGGCAACAACCTTTAATCCTTTTGCCATCAGCAGTTCCACAACTTTTCTTGAGGTCTGGCTTTTGCCGCAGCCTGTCCTTACAGCGCCTATGGCGATAACAGGTTTGGTGCTTTTTATTTGTGTGTCTTTGGCACCCAGCAAAACAAAATTGGCACCGGCCGCATTAACCCTTGAAGCCAGGCTCATAATTGTGGTATAGGTCACATCGCTGTAAGAAAATACACAGTCATCAACTTTCAGGTCTTTGATCAATTTTTCGAGGTCTGATTCCACATGGATGGGAATTCCTTTTGCATATAAATCACCGGCCAGTTCTTTGGGATATTCCCTTCCGGCAATGTCAGGTATTTGTGCAGCAGTAAATGCCACTACATTATAGTTTTCGTTGTTCCTGAAATAAGTGTTGAAATTGTGAAAGTCTCTTCCGGCAGCGCCGATAATTATTACGTTTCTTTTCATACATCAATCGTTTAAAATGGTTGGGATATTTTCTTTTTTTATTTGGGTAAACAGTATTTCAGCAATTGAAACTGCTTTCTTTTCATATACTATTGTATCATGTGGAGGTACAGACTGTATTTAGCCTGGCAGATAGAAGTTAGCAGGCAGGGAAAGTTCAGCAAAACTGAAAATGCGATAATATTTTTTTCCGCAATTTTTCATACAGAAGCGGGGCAAAGTTAGGTATTTAACACTTCACAAATATTAAGTTGTGGTGAATTACAGGTTTCTGACGGGTTTTTGGTGACTATTCAACCCTTCAGGGGTCAGTGTAAAGTTTTTGCAGTTTGCCCGATCAGGCTGCCATTATGGTAAAGCTGCAAAGAATAGGTGCCTTTTTGGAACTCATCAGGTGTAAGGGAGAAGAAAAGCCGCTTTATTTCCCCTTTTGCGTATTCAAATTTGATTTTCCGGGTGTATATTTTTTTTTCACCATTCTTTGTTTGCAGGGCAGAGGAAGACTCCCAGGCATCTGTTTTCAATACATAACCATCAGGCTGGGTGATGATGACAAATACTTCGGCATCATTGTAATCGCTGATATTATTTAGTACGGTGAAAGAGATAATAAACTTGCTGACTTTATTGGTGTTGGTGGTTTCCTGTTCCTTGTCATTTTTTACGGCTACGGGTGATAATTTAATTTCCGACGACATAAAAGTGGATGCAAGGCTGACTTTCTCAGACAACATTTTATTTTCTCTCGTCAGTTGCTGCATGCCGCCTTCCAGGTCTTTTACCTGCAGGTTTACCTTGTCCAGCACAGCACTGATCTGCTGTTTCTCTTCTTCAATGCTGCTGTTCTTGCTTTGCAGGTCCAGTACAAGGGTTTGCAGCTCGGCGGTTTTTCTTCTCGCCAGTTCCAGGTCTTCTTTCTTGGCATCTGTCTTTTTCAGTATCGCAGCAATCTCACTCCGAAGCCGGTAAATTTCTTTTAGCTTTTCATTCAGTTCTCCTTTAAGCAGCCCTTCTGTATTGATTGAAGAATCCAGTTTTGCATCCAATGAATTAATGGTAAGCGAATATATCCTGTGCAGCGAATCTTCCACACCCTGCGCAACGGCCAAAGAGTCTTTTATGAATATTTCTTTCCGCTGGCTGGAATAATAGGCCTTATCGTACAGGTGATACACCCATGTGCCCACAAGTGCGGCAGACAGGAGTATCATAAGTATGAGTTTTGAATCTTTCAAAAGTGTGTTCTGAAATTATTTGTCTATGTACTGATCCACATAGGCCGATACCCAGCCAACCTGGCCGTTCTTCACTAAGTAAAAGTGTTTTGTTTCAAATGCTGATTCAAACTGCCGCATTATTTTTATCATCAGCCCGGTGCCTGCCAGCAGCGCTTTATGGTCAAATACTTTCAGCACACGGTTTATCTCTGCGGTTGCAGCATCCTTCTCGGCTTTCCTGTTGATGGCTCCTGTAAGAAATGTGGCATTAAAGACGTCAAAATTCCTGTAGAGCTTCTCACTGAATTTTTTTACTTCATCAAAACTTACTGATACAATGGGGTTGTCAATCAGTTCAGGGTGGGTGAGGGTGGCCACAGCCCAGGCAATACCGCCGCTCACAGCAATGTTATCGCTCAGCGGATAGGCCCCGCTGGTATTTACTGCGTAAACTATATCTGTGTTTTCAGCACCGGCCAGCACTCTTGCCAGTTGTTTGTAATAATTGGGCAGTGAGTTATCAGCTTCGCAGCGTTTCTCTGTCAGGTTGGCAACACTTTTTGTGCCCCAGTCTAATTGAAACAGGTGGAATGTTTCTGTATCGTTACCAGGAAAAAAACCTCCCTTTGTATTGCCACTGCCGATATCAAAAAGAAAAGTGCTGAACCGGCGGTTTTCAGGAATAATGCCCAGGTGAGACAGTTTCGCCTCTTTCATTACATCCACGACTTCTACCTGGCGGGAAGGTTCGTTAATTCTCAATCTGAAGGAATCAGTAAGGTTATTGATTTGGCCGTACTTGTTGTCTTTTTCTGCCTGCATCTTTACACCGCTGCTTACAACAGTAAAGATGTTCTTCGCAGGAATCTGGTAGCCTGAAAGGGCTGTTTGATACAGGGAGGTTAACCCGTTGAGTGTCGCAGAAAATGTGGCCGGTGTAAAACTGATAAAGTCAGTATTCACCGATGTGTCCTTCAGTATGTAAAAAGCTCCGCTGCTTTTGGCATTATTGCCAATTTCTATCACACTCATTTTTACTCCTTTTGAGCCCACTTCAATTCCTGCGCAAATCCTGGAGTTAGCATACCGGGGCCTGATGTTTGTTTGCGAATTCACCAAAAGGGAAGGTGCAAAAACCATCCACACCGGAAAGATCAGCCGGAGCATTTTTTTGTTTGTCATATTCTGATAATTACTTAGGTAAAAATACCGTAATAGTGCCGGTTATTTACGCACCGGCGTTCAGCGGGTTTTTTTTGTTAATAACATGGGTAAAAAAAATGCCCCGTATCCGGAGCATTTCTTTTTAAAAAAGAAAATATCATCATCCGAAGATTCCGCCTTTTTTCAGGCTTCTCAGGCCTTCACCGATTTTAAATCCGTTGTGATAGATTTCAATTCTGTAATCACCTGTATTGAAGTCTGTTTGTTTAATCGGAAACTGCACAGATTGCTTTTTACCCTGCTCATAATTCACCGGAATTTTAGCAGTAAATGGCCTGTCGCCATCAGCTCTGGTGCTGAGGGTGCCGCCTCCTTCTGATATAGCCTTGCCATCCGGACCTGTTACAATCAGGTACATATCGGCAGGGCCTGATTTGGCAATACGGTTTTCAATATCGAAGGATACAACCAGTTTATCCACCCTTTTGGCAGTGGTGGTTGTTTTCTCTTTGCCGCTCTTTCTTTCATTTACCGGTACAATCTGAATATTGGAAGCACTGAATGTAGAGGCCACATCCACTGTTTTTTCCAGTTCCTGCTTTTCTGAGGTTCTTGTTGCCAGGTTGGTTTCAAGGTCAGACTTTTCCTGCTTTAATGTGGTATTGGCGGCTGTCAGTTCCTGGTTTTCACCGGTAAGCCTGGCCACTTCTGTTTCAAGAGTGGTGATTTTGTCGTTCAACTCCGCAATCATTGTTCTTGCCTTAGTAAGCTCGGCCTGCGAAGCATTCTTGTCATTCAGTATTTTCCTGATCTCTGCTTTCTTTGCTTCTATATCTTTCAGGTATTTGGCCTGTAATTCTGCGTTTTCGCCACTCAGTGTGTTATTGGCGCCTGTTAAGGAATCCAGGCGGGTAAGTGCATTGTCATAGTCCTGGCGCAGGTCAGCTATTTCCGTACTTTGTGTGGTGATAGTTGATTGCTGGCTTTCAATTTTATCGCCTGCTTTGTTCTTGTCGTACAGGAAGTATCCCCATGATCCTAATACTACTGCAGCCAGTGCGCCAATGATGAGATTCTTGCTTTTATTGTTTTTTGATGGCTCAGTTTGCGGCGTATTGGTAGCCGAGGGATAATTTGTGTCGGTCATTTTATTATGTTTTAAAATTTGAAATGCAAGTTACGCCTGTTGTACAGAAAACAATTCCCTCTTTTCAGGGATGTTTCTGAAGTTTTGTTAAAAAATCAGGCCTGTGCATCCTTTTCCTAAAACCGTGCCAGTTTCTCACAGGGTATTCCCGGTGCTGCCAAAAGATTAAAATATAAACCATGTATCTTAGCCGATTATGAGCATCGAAAAGATTATCACAGACTGGAAAAAAGGTGCTTTCAAACCTGTTTACTGGCTTGAAGGGGAGGAAGAATATTTCATAGATAAGGCGGTTGATTATGCGGAGCACCATATTCTCAATGAGAGTGAGTCATCTTTTAATCTCAGCATTTTTTATGGTAAGGATGCAAACTGGGCCGATGTGGTGAATGCCTGCCGCCGTTATCCCATGTTTGCCGAAAGACAGGTCGTTATCCTGAAAGAAGCACAGCAGATGAAGGACGTGGAAAAACTCGAACCATACGTAGAGAATCCTTCACCCAGTACTGTTTTCGTAGTGTCGTATAAAGATAAAAAACTGGATGCCCGTAAGAAGTTTGCCAAAACGGTGAAGGAAAAAGGCGTACTGATTACGACAAAGAAAATGTATGACCGGGAACTGCCCGAGTGGACAAAGGATATGGTGCAGTCTAAAGGGCTAACCATTACCCCTAAGGGCCTGGCACTGCTGGTTGATCATATCGGCAACGATCTTACCCGTATTGAAAACGAGATTGACAAGATCTCGGTGAACCTCGGTAAACGAACCGGCATCACCGAAGATGATATTGAGAATTTTATCGGTGTCAGCAAGGAGTTCAACATATTCGAACTGCAGTCGGCCATGGCAGCAAAAGACCTTGCCAAAAGCATCCGCATCATTCAGTATTTTGAAGCCAATCCCAAGTCGGCACCTGTTCAGTTAGTGCTGCCTTCCTTATATAGTTTTTTCAGTAAAGTGTTTATGGTGTTTGGTGCAGGCACCAATGATGAAAAAACAATTGCCACTGCCATTGGGGTGGCACCGTATTTTGTGAAAGACTATATACAGGCTGCCCGGCTGTATTCATACCAGGGTGCAGAAAAAGCATTGCTGCTGCTGCACCAGTATAACCTCAGAAGTATTGGTATTGGTAACGTAAATACCGAAGATGGTTCTTTAATGAAAGAACTGGCAGTAAAAATGATGAGCTGATTTACTGCCAGTCCGGTAGTAAATATTTCTTAGTCTTTTACAAACAGAGCCTTTAGCTCTGTAGCATCATCCGGCTTCAGTTTTCCGCCGAGGATCAGCCTTAGCTGCCTGCGGCGCAGTGCACCTTCGTACAATCTTTTTTCTTCTTCTGTTTCAGGAACCAGTTGCGGTACAGGTCTTGGTTTGCGGTTGGGGTCAAGCGCCACAAATGTGTAATAAGCTTCGTTGCTTTTGTACTTATACTGGTGGGTGAGGTCTTCACCCCACACTTTCATGTGTATTTCCATGGAGGAGGTGAAAGCCCTGGTTACCTTAGCTTCGATATGCACCACATTACCCAGTTTTATCGGGTTTTCAAATGAAATATTATCTACCGATGCCGTCACCACCGGCGCATTGCAGTGTTTCTGTGCCGACAGGGCGGCAGCAATATCCATCCAGTACATCAGGCGGCCACCCATCAGGTTCTCATACAGGTTGGTATCGTTGGGTAATACGAGTTCAGTCATTACGGTAAGACTCTCATGCGATTTCTTTGTTTCCATACTCAACTTTTGGCAAAGATAGGTGGGAGGGAACGGATGATTTTCCGATATGTGAAATTAAAAAGGCATCCGGAGATGCCTCTTATGCGGATAGTATTGGTTCACTAAATCTTGAAACCAAGTGTGAGCAAAACGTTTCCGTTTGTTTCTTTCAGGTTGGCAAATGTATTGGACAAAGGTGCTGAAACCCTGTAAGGGAAATTGACATCCTTATTGATGCGGTGCACATAGGTCAGGTCAATGAAAATACCTTTATGCCTGTAACCAAGACCGCCGCTCAGGTTCATGCGGCTGGCTTTCAGATCAGCATTGTCTTTATACGGGTTGCCATAATAAGCAAATCCCAGCCGGGCCATAATGGTGTTGAATTTAAGTTCACCTCCTAACCTGAAATTAAAGGCACCTTTGTAGAGAACATCAATGGCCTCATTAAAGGGCTGGTAGTACTCTTTGCTGCCGGAGGTTTCCTCATCGTAAGAGGCAAACTTCATCCACTTATAATTGACATACTCTATATCGGCAGTTATAAACCCTTTCTGTTTGGTTACATCTTCCACTTCACGGAAAACATAAGAACCGCTCAGGATGATTTTGGTGGGGGAATAATTGGTATAACGGCTTTGTATTTCCCGGTCGCTGGTAAATTCAGAAGATGCCACGCTGTCGTACGAATTTGAAAACAGGTTCTCCACATCGGCAGCCATGCCCGAATTATACCGTTCTCTTACCATCATCATGTCAGGCGAATGAATGGCGAGGCCAAACCGCAGGTAATCCTGCGGCCTGTATATCAAACCAGCCCTCAGGTTAAGACCGGCACCACGAAGACTGAAGTTTTCACGGAAAGCCATAAAGGAAAACTCGTTGATGTCACCAGTGGCATCCGACTCACGATAATAGGTGTTCCTGTCTAATTTTACAATGGGTATGCCTAAGCTGGCCCCCAGCAAAAATTTCTTATTCAGTTCATGACCCATGCCCAGTGTGATTTCGGTAATGCCGCCGCTTATCTCGCTGTAATGCTCCTGGTTCAGCATGGAAGTACCTTCAGACCGGGCAATTACCTGGCCGGCTGCTGTATCAACAAGATAGGTGTACAATGCCATCTTGGTGGGCAGCGAAATATTATCGCTGTTCAGTGCCTGATCAATGGTCAAATGCGAAGCGGCAAATTCATCAGCTAATGGTGTTGCAAAGCTGGACATATTGTTTTGACCAGTGTATGAAACCCGTTGGTTGAAGTTTGCTGTTTTGGTGACAGTGATGGCAAAACTGTTTTTAGCCTTGTAGCCAAAACCGCCAAACACCCAGCCCGAAGTGCCGATCAAAGTGCTGCCGTCATTCTTGCCGCTGTAATTTGTGCCGCGGAAATTATTCTTTTCTTTCCCAAACTGGAAGCCCGGTGTTAATACAAAGTCAGATGTTTTGAAGAAGGCAAGTCCTGCCGGGTTTACAATATTGGCAGTGGCATCTCCGCCCAGCGACCCCATGGCACCGCCGATTGCCTGGTTACGGGCCGTACCGGCCTGTGTTCTCCACGACAATCGTAAAGCCTCTTCCGGAACCTGGGCATAAATAGCTTGTACTGCCAGCAGCAGTGAGGGTATTATCAAAACTTTTTTCATGTGTCTGTTTTATTGTTATCCGCCCTGGCGGATGGTGTTTTGCCACATGCTATACTCTGTTACTGCAATGGGTTAGTGTGAGCATGGGCATTTCATTGGAAAGAATTTGTAACGGAAAGCAGGTGATTTCCGCACCTGCTTCCGGTATAGAACAGTTTAGTTTCTTACAGGCCTGCTTACGCCACCGCCACCTGATGAAGACGAAGAAGAAGATGATGATGATGACGAAGATGATGACGAGGAAGAAGACGGTGTATAGGAAGAAGAACTGCTGCTGCTGTTCGATGGCGAATAAGTTCTTGTATTGCCACCGGAATTATTGCTGCTGCCGTTTACAATCGTTCTGATTGTGTTGCTTAATCCTTTGCCTCCTCCCTGGTTGTTGTTATAGTTGTTATTGTAGTTGCTGTTGTTATAAGTTGGCCTGGTACTGCCAACAGTGCCCATGCTATTCTTATAATTGCCGTTGTTATTATTGTTGTTATAACTGTTGTTGTTATAAGTGCCCAGGTTAAATGTTCTTGGTTTGTTAACCTGCGTTACTGCCTGGTTTTTGGGGTTATTGTAGTAGAAATGATACGGGTTGTAACTGTAGTGTGAATGATAGCCGTAGTAGGGGTTATAATAATAATTCCAGGAATTGTAAGGATTGTAATATGAGCCCCAGTAATAGTTGTAACCTGATCCCCATCTTTCATAATAATACCAGTCGTTCAGATCGTTCCACTGGTAACGGTTACGGACTTTCATACGCAGGTAGCGGTCGTCGTAATATTCGTCATCGTACCTGTACTGGCGGTCATCTTCTTTTTCCACTCTTACATATTCATCCCGCTGTGGCAGGGGAGAATAATATACATCATCGGGTGTTTGCCCGGTTTTGTATGCGGTTGTACAACTGCTAAGTGCAGCCACAGTTAATGCGAGCAGCAATAGTTGCGGTTTCATGGCGGAGTGTTTTATCTTGTTAAGCATGAAGTTACTACATTTGTGCCACTTTGTGTATGACACCGTTATGTATATAATTGTACATCAAAGATTTGACCAATTCATGAAATATTGTCTTCCGGACTGTTAAATTAGTTCTAAGGTTTCCGGGTGAGGTTGCTGGTTGCAAGTACCTGGTTGCTGGTTGGGTGAACTAATTTTTGAGAATCTTATACATTGCCAAGAAGTAAAAGAATGAGTTATAAAAACCTTGAAATATGGAAATTGGCAGATGATGCAGTTTCGGAAGTCCACGAGATGACCTTGTCCGAACTGCCCAAATTTGAGATGTATGAAGAGGGTTCCCAAATCAGGAGGTCGGTAAAGGCAGTAAAGTCGAACATTGTAGAGGGATATGGCCGTAAAAGATATAAGGCTGAATTTGTAAGGTTCCTGGTGTATGCCTTAAGTTCCAATGATGAAACCATAGATCACCTGGAAACACTGTATAAAACAAAGTCGCTGAAAAACGAAGAATTATATAACGGTATTCACAATAAACTCGGGATATTAGGTAAAAAAATTAATCTTTTCATACGTGGTGTTGATAATGCTGACTGGGAGAAAAAATAAGTAATACTTTATCTGAAGTAACCAGTAACCAGCAACCAGCAACAAGAAACAAGAAAATATGAGCAAAGAAATAACTCCAAGAGCAACAGATTATTCGCAGTGGTATAATGATTTGGTATTAAAAGGCGAACTGGCCGATTATTCCGCTGTTCGTGGCTGCATGGTCATCAAGCCGTACGGTTTTGCCCTGTGGGAAAATATGCGGGATGCATTAGACAAAATGTTTAAAGATACAGGGCATGTAAATGCCTATTTCCCGCTGTTTGTACCCAAGAGCCTTTTTGAGGCGGAAGAAAAGAATGCAGAAGGATTTGCCAAAGAATGTGCCATCGTCACACACTACCGCCTGAAGAACGACCCTTCGCAAAAAGGAAAGCTGATGGTGGACCCAGAGGCCAAATTGGAAGAAGAATTAGTTATCCGTCCAACCAGTGAGGCCATTATCTGGAATACTTATAAAAACTGGATACAGTCGTACCGGGATTTGCCCATCCTCGTTAACCAGTGGGCCAATGTGGTGCGCTGGGAAATGCGTACCCGCCTGTTCCTCCGCACCGCTGAGTTCTTATGGCAGGAAGGTCACACCGCCCATGCCACCCAAGAAGAGGCTGTGGAAGAAACCGTGAAGATGCTGGATGTGTATGCCGACTTTGCAGAAAACTGGATGGCGGTGCCGGTAATCAAAGGGGTGAAATCAGAGAACGAACGCTTTGCCGGTGCGGTGGATACTTATTGTATCGAAGCGCTGATGCAGGATGGAAAAGCGCTGCAGGCCGGTACTTCACACTTCCTCGGGCAAAACTTTGCAAAAGCATTTGATGTGAAGTTCAGCGATAAGGAAAACAAATTAGAATATGTGTGGGCTACCAGCTGGGGTGTAAGCACAAGGCTGATTGGAGCATTGGTAATGGCACACAGTGATGACCAGGGACTGATACTGCCGCCACGGATTGCGCCGTTGCAGGTGGTGATTGTCCCAATCTATAAAGGAGAAGAACAGAAGGCTGTTATTTCAGCTAAAGTAAATGAGATTGTAAAAGAACTGAAGGAAATGGGCATCCGGGTGAAATATGATGACAGTGATAACTCCCGCCCCGGCTGGAAGTTTGCCGAGTATGAGATGAAAGGTGTGCCGGTCAGGCTGGCCATCGGCGCAAGAGACCTTGCGAACAATGTGGTGGAAGTGGCCCGCCGTGATACGAAGGAGAAATCTTCTGTATCGCTGGATGGCATCGCCGCTTATGTGAAGAACCTGCTGGATGATGTGCAGCAAAGCATGTTCAACAAGGCCAAACTGTTCAGGGATGAGAACATAAGAAAGGCCGATACCTGGGATGAGTTTGTAAAACTGCTTGATGAAAAGGGCGGTTTTGTGTCTGCCCACTGGGATGGTACTGGTGAAACGGAAGAAGAAATTAAGGAAAAAACAAAAGCTACCATACGCTGCATACCGCTCAATAACCCCGGGGAGGAAGGAACATGTATTCTTTCCGGCAAGCCATCCGCACAAAGGGTGCTGTTTGCAAGGGCCTATTGATGATGGCTGTTAATGTTTAAAGAAGGCGGTACCAAAATAACTTTTTTACCGCCAAGGTCGCAGGGTATCGCAGAGGCAGCAAAGAGATTCATATTGACAAAAAAATCTTTGCATTCTTTGCGGTTCTGTTCTGCGAACTCAGCGGTTAATCATTTTTTGCTTTTGTGACAGCCTCTCTTATGTTTTTATCTCACTACTTTTTTGCTGCTATCCCAACAGGCAGATTGTTCTTTTCATTCCGGCAGCGGAGCTTCAGGTTTTCTTGAATTTCTTTCAGGTTACTTCATATCATAGTGGCTAAAAAGAAACTGAATTAATGGCTTCTTCTTTCCCTGTATTCATTAGGAGCAATACCCATTATCTTAGTGAACAACCTTGAAAAATAATACTGGTCTTCAATTCCCAGCTCCAGGGAAATCTCTTTGATCCGGAGATTAGTGAATAATAAGTATTGACAGGCTTTCTGCACTTTCAGATGGTTGAAATACTCAATAGGAGAGAACCCCGTTTTCTTCTTGAACAGGAAAGAAAAATGGGAGGGTGATAAATTTACTTCACCTGATATTTCACCCAGGGTCAGCACTTTACTGATGTTATTACTCAGGTAATCAATAACAATGTCACAGGTGTCTTTGTTTCTCTGACCGCTCAACGTGTCGTACTTACCGTTATAAAGAAAGGTGGTGAGAAAGTGCCACATACACATATTTGCGTACATCAGGTTGTCGTTACTGTAACCTCTTTCTAACTGTCCATATATCTCGTCAAATAATTCAATACTTTTTTCATTATGCTGAATAAATCCCTTCAGTCTTGTTTGTTTTTCTATGAGGGACACAAGTTGTGCCGAAGCAGTTCCTTTAAAGTGCACCCAATAAATAGTCCATGGGTTTTTATCATTAGCTTCATAAATATGCGGTGTTTTTGCCGGGATAACTATAAAATCTCCGGCTTCAATGGCATATTCTGTTTTTTTGAGGAGAACCCTTCCCTGTCCTTCATAACAGTAGATCAGAATATGCTGATCAGCGCCATGCGGTCTCTCCCGGTAATGAAATTTCGCTTTCGGATAATAGCCAATATCTGTTACATACAAATTGCCTGTCACCTCATTTTTAGCACACTTTGCGTTTACTATTTGCCTTGGGATGACAATTGCTTTTTGTCCCTGGAAACCTTCTCTTTTTTTAGTTATTTCTTCTGTCATATTCGGCAAAAGTAAGAATCGTGAAAAAATCCATCAAATCCGGGGTTTATTCCATTTATTATTTTTTCTGAATATTATTACTTTGACTTTACAAAATTCAAATGCTTTATGGATTATGATGTTAAAGCATGGGTGCAGGATGTAGTGATTCCTACCTATCCGGTTGGCAGCCCGGAGAAAAATCCCATGTTTCTGGAAAAGCGGGTTTACCAGGGGAGCAGTGGTGTGGTATATCCTCATGCTGTTATTGAAAAAATTTCAGATGATAAAACCGATAAAATTTACAAAGGCGTTTTTTTAGAGAATCAATATATCAGGGTTATGATTCTTCCAGAGCTTGGCGGAAGGATACAGATGGCTTTTGACAAGATAAAACAGCGGCATTTTGTTTATTATAACCAGGTCATCAAACCTGCACTTGTAGGCTTAACCGGGCCCTGGATTTCCGGCGGCATCGAATTTAACTGGCCACAACATCATCGCCCCTCCACATTTGACCAGGTGGATTATACGATAGTTGAAAATGAAGACGGAAGCAAAACCGTATGGGTAAATGAAGTGGAACGGATGTTCCGTACCAAAGGAATGGCAGGTTTTACGCTTTACCCCGGCAAGGCTTATATCGAAATCAAAGGAAAGCTGTATAACCGTACGCCCTTCCCGCAAACTTTCCTGTGGTGGGCCAATCCTGCTGTGAAAGTCAACGATGACTATCAGTCCGTTTTCCCGCCTGATGTACACGCCGTTTTTGACCATGGAAAAAGAGATGTGTCAACGTTTCCAATTGCAAAAGGTGTTTATTATAAGGTGGACTATTCTCCCGGCACTGATATCTCCCGTTACAAAAATATTCCGGTGCCCACCTCATACATGGCGGTAAGTTCCAGGTATAATTTTATTGGCGGATACGAGCATGATACAAAAGGGGGGCTGCTTCATATTGCAGATCATCATATTTCGCCTGGCAAGAAACAGTGGACCTGGGGATACGGAGAATTTGGCCAGGCGTGGGACAGAAACCTTACCGACGAAGACGGGCCTTATATCGAACTGATGACAGGTGTTTATACTGACAATCAACCCGATTTTTCATGGCTGCAGCCTTATGAGGAAAAAACATTTGTTCAGTACTTCATGCCTTACCAGGAAGTTGGGGTGGTGAAAAATGCCACAAAGGAAGCTATTGTTAATATTGCCTTTGAAGAGGGACAGGTTGCGATAAAGCTTTATGTCACTTCTGCATTTGAACGACTGAGCATCACACTGCATCACCAGGACAAAATTCTGTTCAGCGATGAAACAGCACTATCTCCTGCCACCCCTTATTTAAAAAACATCCGGTTAAGTGAGCCTGTTCATCCTGAAGATGTCCGGTTAACGGTAACCGACCTTGTACAAGGTAAAATACTGGTCACCTATCAGCAGGAGGAAATAACAGGGCAGGTAATTCCATCCCCTGCAAACGCCGCCAGGCGGCCTGCAGATACTGAGAATAATGAGCAGTTGTATTTAACAGGGCTTCACCTGGAGCAATACCGTCATGCAACCTATGTGGCTGCCGATTATTACGAAGAAGCCCTGCGCCGGGATCCGGGTGATGCCCGTTGCAACAATGCACTTGGATGCTGGTATTTACGCAGAGGGAAATTTGAGAAGGCTGAACCATTTTTCCGGCAGGCGATTAAAACAATAACACAAAGAAACCCGAATCCTTACGATGGGGAACCGTATTACAACCTGGGATGGTCGCTAAAAATGCAGGGCAAAACAGATGCTGCCTTTGATGCATTTTATAAAGCTGTGTGGAATGATGCGTGGCAACATGCAGGTTTTCTGAACCTTGCCAGGATTGCCGTCTTAAGAGGAAATATTGAAGAAGGTGCGGAACTTATCCAAAAGTCATTATTGAAAAATTACCATAGCCACTCTGCCCGTCATCTGAAAGCGGTTATTCTCAGGAAACTTGGCAGGAACAGCGAAGCAGCGGCTGTAATTGCTGAATCGCTGGAAATTGACCCGTTCAATTATGGCTGCTTATTTGAGAAGTATCTACTGCTGAACGAAACAGACAAAAAAGGGGCTGAGGTTGTGCTGCATTATCTTACACAACTAAGCAGGAACTGGGTACATAATTTTATAGAGTATGCACTGGATTATGCCCATGCAGGATTGTATGATGAAGCCACACGGTTATTGTCCGTTTATTCAGCCAGCACTCCGGAGCCTTACCCATTGGTGCCTTACTACCTGGGATGGTTTGCTTACGAAGCAGGCAATATGGAAAAAGCAATTGCGGAATATAATGCCGGAAGTGAATTGTCTCCCCATTACGTTTTTCCCAACCGAACAGAGGAAGTGCTGATACTGGAAACAGCTATCCGTTTAAATCCTGCTGACTATAAAGCTTATTATTACCTGGGCAATTTCTGGTACGACAAACGGCAGTATGCAGATGCGATACAATGCTGGGAGAAATCTGTGGCATTAAACGATACCTTCCCCACCACGCAAAGAAATCTTGCACTGGCCTATTATAACAAACTCAATGACCATGACAAAGCCCTGCAGGCACTGACAAAAGCTTTTGCCAATGATACAACGGATGCAAGGGTGCTCATGGAACTGGATCAGCTCTTCAAAAAGCAGCATAAAGACCACAGGGAAAGGCTGCATTTCCTGCAAACCCATTTTGAACTGGTACGGCAGCGGGATGATCTTTTTCTTGAGTATATCACCCTTCACAACCAATTGGGTCTTTACCAGGAGGCGAAAGAACTTATTGCCTCTGCTACGTTCCATCCGTGGGAGGGAGGTGAAGGAAAAGTAGTAAAGGAGTATCTTATCTGTCATCTTGAACTGGCCAAGCAATCAATCGAATCCGGAGATCCCCGAAGGGCTATCGTGTTACTAAAGGAGGCGGAAAATTATCCATTAAACCTTGGTGAGGGGAAGCTGACAGGTGCCCAGGAAAATGATATTCATTACTGGACAGGTATTGCTTATGAAATGCTGAATGATGTTGAAAAAGCTCAGAACTTCTATCAGAAGGCTACAAGGGGAATCAGTGAACCTGTGCAGGCAATCTTTTATAACGATCCGCAACCCGATAAAATTTTTTACCAGGGCCTTGCCTGGATTAAATTAAAAAACGGAGAGAAAGCAACAGGTATTTTCAGAAAGCTGATTGATTTCGGTGAGAAACACCTTACTGATGAAATCAATATCGATTACTTCGCTGTGTCATTACCTGATTTACTGGTATTCGATGCCGACCTGAACCTGCGCAACAAAATTCATTGTCTTTATCTGATGGGACTCGGAAATATGGGCTCTGGAAACGACAATGCAAAAAAGGCGGAACAGTTATTTGATGAAGTATTGCGCCTCGATAAAAACCACCAGGGTGCTATCGTTCACAAACAGATGATGAAATACTCTTGCTGGAAGGATAGCAAAACAACAATCTGATAAGAAGAGCATCAGTGATACTTTAATAAACAAACAGACAAAAAGAAATGGCTACAATTACCACATCAGATAATCAAGGCAGCGCCGGTACACCGGTAGGCCGTTTTAATACTCCCTATATTTTAGGTATTTCATTTATTTCGGCTCTTGGAGGCTATCTTTTCGGGTTCGACTTTGCCGTTATCTCCGGCGCATTGCCGTTTCTGCAAAAGCAGTTCTCGTTAGATGCCTATTGGGAAGGCTTTGCAACCGGAAGCCTTGCCCTTGGTGCAATCATCGGGTGTTTAATTGCAGGCACCGTATCTGATAAATACGGAAGGAAACCCGGCTTGCTGATTGCAGCTGCCATATTTGCTATTTCTTCGTTAGCCATGGCATTCTCTCCATCCAGGGATATTTTTATTGCTTCAAGATTTTGTGCAGGTATTGGCGTAGGCATGGCCTCTATGTTGTCGCCGATGTATATCGCAGAAATTTCTCCTGCACACCTGAGAGGCCGGATGGTTGCCATCAACCAGCTGACTATTGTAATCGGGATACTGATAACAAACCTGGTGAATTATACATTACGGAACAATGGTGATGATGCGTGGCGTTGGATGTTTGGGCTGGGCTTTGTTCCTTCTGCTTTTTTCTTTCTTGGAGCATTGTGGTTGCCGGAAAGTCCAAGGTGGTTGGTAAAAGCCGGCAAGGACGTAACAGCAAAGAGTATATTGAATAAAATAGGCGGCGAAAAATTTGCGGCGGCATCGCTGTCTGATATCGGAAAGTCACTGTCGGGAATTACCCGGCCAAAATATTCAGATGTTTTTGGAAAAGCGGTGCTTCCTGCTGTAATAATCGGAACAGGCCTGGCCGTTTTTCAGCAACTGTGCGGTATTAATGTTGTGTTCAATTATGCCCCCAAAATCTTTGAAAGTATAGGCGCTTCGCAGGATGACCAGTTACTGCAAACAGTATTTATCGGCGGAGTGAATCTCTTCTTTACGTTTTTAGCCATGGTATTGGTGGACAAGCTCGGAAGAAAGCCGTTGATGCTTTTCGGATCCGGCGGGCTGGCTGTTGTTTATATTGTTGTGGTACAAATGCTGGGTGCCGGTTCGCCCGGCGTGGCATGGGGCCTGCTTTCAGCAATCGGCATTTACGCCATGTCGTTAGCTCCGGTTACATGGGTGCTTATATCGGAGATATTTCCAAACAAAGTAAGAAGTGCCGCCACCACGATTGCAATAATAAGCTTATGGGCCGCCTATTTTATTTTAGTATTCACATTTCCTGTGCTATTTGACAGGTTTAAGGATAATACATTCTATATCTACGCTGGAGTTTGTTTGGCCGGTTTCATCTTTATCTGGCTGAAAGTAAAAGAAACGAAGGGAAAGACATTGGAAGAACTGGAACAAACGCTGAAGGGCGACTGATGTGCCCGGCTGATAATATACTTGTTGTTTACTCACCTGAACAATTCTTCAGGCGTTTCATCATAGTACACCGCAGTTTCTGCATACAGCTTGTTTTACTGCTTCCTGTCAGCACAATCCCTTAACGTTAATCCGGCGACAGTTTATCTGAAATGAATACAGCAGCGAGGACCGTAGCGGCCAGTTTAAAAAACGTTGCCGTTCTTTTTTGTTTTCTCACCTGGCCTATGAGCATCCGGTTTTCTTTTAGTACTCTTTCTGATAGAATACTGGCCAGGTGATATTGCCTGCCTGTGTATGCGATGGCCGAATCTTTCATGGCCAGTAATCTGTCCTGCAGGATAAGTGCACTGTCGCAGGCAGCATCTTTTTCAGCACTCGTTGTTTCCAGTTGAGTAAGCATAACCTGTGTATGCGGCATAGCAGCAGCACTGCTGTCCGGTTGTTCCCTGGCCGTTTCTTCTAATAAATGAGTTGCCAGTTTTTTGTACTGTATTCTTTTAATGGCTAACTGCTCCAGGCTTTGTTCTAATTGTTGTTTCAGTGTGTTGCTTTCCTGCTCCAGTTGCCTGATATGGTTATTGTATCTTTTTTCATTTTGCTGCAGCAGTTTGATCTCCTTTAAAGGGTGCACAGCTTCTCCCGACAGGGGAGGCACATACTGTTTGTTTGTAGTGCAGGTGTGGCAGAAGAATATCGTTCCTGTTATTGCAAGCAACAGCAGCAGGAGGGTTGTTTTTATATTCATGATGAGGCATTGGGGTTATTGTCAATACTTGTTTTCTTTTCGAGTGAGTAGCCAAAACAGCCGGTGCCGATTAGTGTGGCGAAGGAATAGAAGATAAACTCCGGCACCTGTTTGCTGAAGAACTGCTGGCCGATCCAGCTGGCGATGGTGGCGGCGAGCAGCAGGGCGGTGGCTATTTCTCGGAGGCTGTAACAGTTGTTTTTGTCTTTGAAGAGCTGTTTGATGCAGCTTTCTTTTTTGGGTGATGACATGATGATTGTTTTGAAGTGATGAATAGTTCTCACAGATAGCACAGATTTGCACAGAAATGAGTAGTCCACAGATGAACGCAGATAAACACAGATTACTCTGCGAACCCAGTGTGCCCTGGGTGAACAGTATTCCTCTGTGTACACTGTGTTCGCTCTGGTTAAAAGCTTGCCACGAAGCACTGTCATTCCGGGCCTCAACTTGTCATGCCGGACTTGATCCGGCATCTCCTTCTGCTTACGAGACCCCGGGTCAAGCCCGGGGTGACAGGTTTAAGTTTGAGGCATCCTTGTCATTGACCATAGGACAGATTTCTGTGTGTTCTTTGTGAAAAAACCTTTGTTCCCTTTGTGGTTAAAGCCCCTCCAGCAGGGTATAAGTGAAATTGTTCCCATACAGTTTCTTATGCCGCTGGGCAAGACTCATAAAGATGTTGAAGTCCTCCACATCAGCAAAGACCTGGCAGCCGGCGGAATGTATATCCACATAGCGGGTAACACCTTTTACCGCCGCCCGGTGAATGTTGATACCAAAGATGCCGCTGTGCTTTTTGCCCACGGCATAATCAATAACCTCATCCCGGTTATTATCACGATACACCAGCAGCGGGTTTTGCTGCACCAATGCCTGGTACTTGCCGCGGTGTACACCGATGCGGTGCGAGTCTTTGTACTGGCCCGGGCAAAGTATGGCCGTTCCGTTTTCATTCATCGGCTTTTTCAGCCAGTAAATGCCGGGGTCGGTGGTGGCAGGGAAGGAGTTAATAATCCATTCGCCGTCATCCCGTTTGTAGAAAACATGAATGGCATCATCGAAGCGGTTGGGCTTTGCAGCCGCATTGCGCACACCCACAATGTTAAGTTCGGAGGGGCGGGTGGCTATTGCATAGCCTTTGTTTTTTATTGCGTTCATTAATTCTTTCAGCATAAAGTATCAGTTAAGTAATGAAAAAAAACTCCGGACTTACTTGCTTCGCAATGCCGGAGTAATAGCAGGTAGCAGTGGAATGATGTGAGAGCAATAGTTTCAGAGTCCGGCATCCTGTTCACAAATCCCAAACCCTAAACCCTACACCTTCAACCCTGGCCCCCTACACGCCGCTTACCTTCACTACCGACAGGGCATTAAAGGCCCCGTTCTTCAGCGGGTTATAGATACCGGCCACCTGCTGGTAAAACTGTATGCCCATTACCAGGAACAGCGGGTGAGTGCTGTTGGCAGTTACAGCATTCGCAAGGCTGATGGCGGCTGTGGCGGTGCTGTCCCATGCCAGCACTCCGCTGTCTTTGCTGTCGGTAATAAAGCTCTCCTGTTCAAAATCCACTTCGGCGCCCATGCTCACAATACGGAAGTGGGTGGAGCCGGCCGGGGCGATAATTTTTTCTGCCGGAACAAAAGAAGGGATGCTGATGGTAAGCGTACCCGCCACCCTGTCAATAACTGAAGTATGTGGCACATACATCGTGGCGCCTAATTTGGCGTTGACATTAAATTCAAAGCCCTGCAGTATTTCGGCTTCGCCGTCAATAACATTGCGCAGGCCCCGGGCACTGGTGGCATCGGCCTTTATCACTTTCATCATCTGGCGGGTGAGGCGGCTGGCCACCCTGCTGTCTTTGGCATTTTGCAACAGGCCGTGTACAGCATTGCGCAGCAGTTTACCGGCCTTGCCGGCACGGGAGAACTCAGCGCCGTTCTCACGGGTACGCTGAAACGAAGGGTCGGTGGCAATACGCTTGCCGTCGAGACTGGTTTTTTCTTTGGCAATATAGCCATCGGTTGTTTTGGCAAACGTAATGTCGCCAAGGGTGCCCTGGATCTTTAAAGGGCCTTTCAATTTAGCCATTGTGTTGTTTTTATTGGTTATGAATAGCCATACACCGGATTCTATCCTTTGCGCAGATGTATCGGCGTAAGTTGATGAATGAAACACTGTCATGCCGGGCTTTTCAACCGGTACATATACGGCTCATTAATAGGTGTGTCATGCCGGACTTGATCCGGCATCTCCTTCTGTTTACGAGACCCCGGGTCAAGCCCGGGGTGACACGTTTAAGGTTGAGGCATCGTTGTCGATGAACACAGTCATGCCGGTTTCTTTTGCCCTGTCGTTCCGGGCCCTAACCTGTCATGCCGGGCTTTTCAACCGGTACATATACGGCTCATTAATAGGTGTGTCATGCCGGACTTGATCCGGCATCTCCTTCTGTTTACGAGACCCCGGGTCAAGCCCGGGGTGACACAGTTGAGAATTCGGCCACCGTTGTCATTAAGGCCGTAACGCCTCACTTATCAGCCTGTCATGCCGGACTCGCCTGTCTCGTACTTGATACGGGAATCCGGCATCTCACTGAGTACCGTTTTTTTTAAATGCAGTTACACAGAGTTGCACGGAGAATACTCAGAGTTACTCAGCGGAATACAGTTCACGCCGGGAACGCAGAGGCCGCAGAGCCATTTGTGTTTATCAGTGTGCATCTGTGGACTGTTCATTCCGCTTCAGCGGAATCTTTCGTGCCATTTCGTGAGCTTTCGTGGCCAGCTTTTAACCAGCGAACGCTGAGTCCGCAGAGCTATTTGTGTTTATCAGTGTGCATCTGTGGACTGTTCATTCCGCTTCAGCGGAATCTTTCGTGCCATTTCGTGTGCTTTCGTGGCCAGCTATTAACCACAGCGGACACAGCGTACACAGAGAAGTATCATTTATCCGCTGTGCTTTCTGTGGTCGCTGCGGTTTGTTCCTTTGGGCGCAGCCCACTTTCCGCTTCAGCGGAATCTTTCGTGCCATTTCGTGTGCTTTCGTGGCAAACTTTTAACCACAGCGAACGCTGAGTCCGCAGAGCTATTTGTGTTTATTAGTGTTCATCTGTGGACTATACCCGCCATCCTGCACCGGCGGAATGACCCCAGCAGTTCGCCAGCACACTTAAAAAAAGGTTCAGGGTGGCATGAGCATCATGTTCGGCAAACCAACTCCGCCAGTAATGGAAATCGGCCGCCTTGTCGCTTTGCAGCGTTTCCAGCACCGCCTCGGGCAGGGCCTTGATGTATTGTTTAAAAGCCGGCTCTTTGGCCCTCGCTTCCTCCACCGAGCGGAACCAGCGTTCCGTACCGGCAAAGCCATTTTTGTTATTTGTATGCAGCCAGCGGGTAGGGTGGGGTGCATAAGCCCCCTCATGGGTAATGATATACTGCCGGGCCAGCATCACCCGCTGCACATACTCGCTGTATGTTTTTTGCGGTTGTCCCTGGCTGATGAACAGGCGGATTTTTTCTTTGGCGGCGCTTATCTCGGCGGGGGAAAACTCTTTGCCGTTCCACAGGGCGGAATAGCTGATTTGCCAGGCAATGGCGGTGAGCAGGTGTAGCTGCGGGTCATCGGCCTGTATTTCTGTTGTATGGGAAAGCGATGCGGTGGCGGGTTGTAGGGCTGTCGTAGCTGCTGCGGTTGTCATGTCGTATGTTTTTTGAGTACAGGGCAAACATACTATGGCACCGGAGGGCCGGTTTCCTGTTTGGAAAGGTTTGTGCAGGTTTGTGCAGAAAGTTGTAGGAAAAAGCCTGTTTGTGTACGTTTGTGTACGTTTATGCAGGTTTGTGTTCGTTTGTGGAGGTTTGGGTTCGTTTGTGTAAGGTTATTTTAGGACGATACAACAATATTCAACAGGGTTTTACATCATAATTAACTGTAAATCAACGCCTGGTATTTTCAGGATTCAGAACCCGGCCAAGGCGCTGAATTTTGAACTGAAAACCAAAGGATTACAGTATTTCCCGCCTGTGAATGTGTGGAAATCCAAAATAATTCCCTATGTTTGTTCACAAATTTTATTTGTTTACGTTTTCGTTGAAGTTATAATTATGTGAACATGACAAAGCAGGAAATCATTCATCTGGCACTGGAAAACCTCCAAAAACAAACCCATATTCAGGGCTGGTGGGAACCTGCTGCTCAAAAGGAACTTGACGGACAAGTTACTTTACATTTAGACAACAGGAACATCAGGTACTATGTAGAAATAAAGAACGAATTGCGGAACTATCACTTACAAAAAATAGAAGCCCTTAACAGGGAATATCCTCCCCTTATGGTGGTAGCAGGACGATTGTTCCCGAAAATCAAAAAAGAACTCAGGAATCAGAATATAGCTTACCTGGAAGCAAACGGCAATGTGTTCTTAAAGAACAGCGGCAATCTGTTGTGGATAGATGCAAACCAGCCCATCCATACCGAAGCAAAAACGGGCAGCAGGGCATTTACAAAAACAGGATTAAAAGTGGTATTTCAATTCCTGTTGGATGAAACATGGATTAACAGAACTTACAGGGATATAGCGGAGCAAACGGGAACAGGCATTGGCAATATCACCAATATTATTAACGGGCTGAAACAGGATGGCTTTTTGCTGCCAGTTGCTAAAAACGAATATCGCATTAATAACAAAAAGGCTCTGCTCGACAAATGGGTAGCCGCTTATGATCTACGGTTAAAACCTGCCCTGAAAATCGGAACTTTCCGGTTTCTAAAAGAAGAGGATTTTAATAACTGGACAACTGTGCCGCTGATAAAAGATAAAACCTGGTGGGGTGCTGAGCCTGCTGCTGATTTATTGACGAATTACCTGCGGCCAGCGGAACTCACTCTGTATACCACCGAAACAAGAAATGAACTGATAAAAAATTACAGGTTGGTACCTGATGAAAAGGGAAATGTGAAAGCATATGAGAAATTCTGGAAACAAGAAGAGTTAGATAATCACAATTATACTGCATTTGATAGTGCAGTACCTCCGCTGTTGGTGTACACTGATTTAATGAATACAAATGACAGACGCTGCACAAACACAGCACAAAAGATTTACGATGAGTTCTTACAAAATAAATTATGAACAGCTGCGGCAGCAGCCTGAAATAATGGAGATGCTGTCTGCTTTGGAAAGAGGATTTGAAAAATTTGGTATCGACTTTTATTTAGTAGGTGCGGTGGCAAGAGATGTTTGGATGAGTGGCATCAATAAAATTGCCCCCAGGCGTACAACAGGCGATATAGATTTTGCGGTACTGATAAATGATAAAGGACTTTATGAGCAGTTGAAAGAATACCTGGTTAAAGAAGAGAACTTTCAGCCAACAAGAGAAAATGCTTTTGTGCTGATAAAAGATAATACTGAAGTTGATTTGTTCCCCTTTGGTGCAATAGAAGATGAAGACCGGAAAGTAACTGTGCAGGGAACGGGTTACACTACGGTGCATGTGCCGGGTTTTAAAGAAGTGTATGAAGCAAACCTGCCGCAAATTGAACTGGGAGGCAGCCATACATTCAAATTCAGTACACTGCCGGGTATTGTGCTGTTGAAATTGCTGGCCTGGGACGACAGGCCGGAAAGCAGAAGAGATGATATAAAGGACATAAGTGATATACTCAATCATTTCTTTGATATGTATGATAACGAAATTTGGGAAAACCACCACGACCTGTTTGAAAAAGAGGCAGATTTAAAATTGATTGCTGCAAAAGTGATGGGCAGGGAAATGAAAAAGATTGCAGTAAGAAATGAAAAGCTCTATAGCAGAATTAAAGGAATACTGAATACCAATACTGATTATATGCCCAACAGCAAAATGGCTGCAATAATGACAGGGTATTTTGGAAATACAATAGAAGACAATGTGCTGCTGTTGCAACAATTAAAACAAGGGTTTACAGAATGATGCAGGCAAAGAAATTAATAGAAGTGGCTATGCCGGTAAAAGAAATACCGGCGGAGAGTGTGAGAGATAAATCTATCCGGCATGGGCATATAAGCACATTGCATTTGTGGTGAGCAAGGCGGCAATTGCCCGTATGCCGTGCGGTTGTCATGTCGTATGTTTTTTGAGTACAGGGCAAACATACTATGGCACCGGAGGGCCGGTTTCCTGTTTGGAAAGGTTTGTGCAGAAAGTTGTAAGAAAAAGCCTGTTTGTGGAGGTTTGTGTACGTTTATGCAGGTTTGTGTTCGTTTGTGCAGGTTTGGGTAGGGTTACTTCAGGACGATACAGCTTAAATGTTTATACCAATAAAAACGAACAATAGAATTAGTCCTGTCGCTAAAAATAGCATCATCAAAATATTGAACATCCTTGTCCAGCAGTCAAAACGCTTAGAAATCTTATCTCTCTTTTGGTAAAGGTTTTCTATTCGGTGATTTATTGCTTTCAGTGATGTGTAGTGCGATAAAATGCAAATCAGAATTACTGCTCCAAAGAAAATCCAGGCGAGTAGTAACAAAACCTTGTTTGTCGCAATGTCTAATTTTACAATGTCTTTAATGAACGCCAATGAAATACCTAAAGCACCTGAAGCAATGAATAAAACTTGCTTGTCAAACTGCGATGAGCTTTCAATGTAAGCCTTGTTGAGCTGTTCTAAATATGGGTCTTTCTCGTCTGCCATTATTTTTTAGGTGGTTTTGGTTGTTTTGGCAATTCTAAACCGTCTATGATGTCATTATCTCTTATCGTTCTTTCAAAATCATCACAAAGCTGTGTCAGGCTGTCTTTGGTTTCTCGTTTGAAGAAGTCGCCTAAGTCTTTGTTTAAGATGATGTATTTTCTGTAAATCTTTGAAAAGTCACGGTAAATCTCGTCTTGGCTAAATGCTGTTCCATCATCTTTGATTTTTGCAATTAGTCGTTTGCCGTCATCAATGGTCGGAATGTATTTGAAGAAAGCATCAATCTTTTCTTCAAAATCTTTAATCATTTCGGCAATGGCTTCTTCTTCCTTATTCCGCTTCTCAATTACTTTTAGAATGTTGTATTTGAATTTTCCACCTTCATTGTCCGTTGGAGTTCCTTTTACTCCGCCTTTTCCTTTTTCCTTATCCTTTGGCTCTATTGGGGCAATGATGCCTATTTTGTTATCAAAGTAAATTTCAACATCGTCAATAATGTCTGTCGGTTTGTTGATGTTATTGTATTCATTATTGTATTTACGTAAGAAGTCTAAAAACATAGCATCGCTATACTTGGCATCTAACTCAATTACAAATTCTATCAGGTTCAGAATTTTGAAATAATTGTTGATAGTGCCTTTCAGCTTTTTGGCTTCCGCTTTACTTTTTCTGATGTAATCTGAAAATGCGTTTTGTATTTCCAAAATCAGGTTTACATCTTTGGTTACATTGTGGTATTTCTGGAAGTTTTTATACTGCTCTACAAGAAGCAGATGTTCTTTTAACTCATTGTAATAAATTTCCAATTTGCCTTCATCGCCTAATGGGTCAAAGTCTGATACAACCACATTACTAAAGTGTTCAAACGCTGCTTTTATGTTTTTTACATTGACATTTTTGTATGAGAAATCAATGATTTTGCAGTCGTTTTTGTATTTGGTTGTCCGGTTTACCCTTGAAATGGTTTGAATGGCATTTATGCCCCTTATTTCTTTGTCAAGGAATAGTGTATGCAATTTGGGTTCGTCATAGCCTGTTTGCAGTTTATCAACTACGATGATTATTCCATTCTTGGCAAGTTTGAAATTCTGCATAACAGTTTTTTCATTCAAGCCATTGTTTATACTGTTGTTGCTCGGTTGGTCCTGACTGTCAGAATAAACTATGTAAACGGGTGCTTCTTGAAACCTTTCGTATTTCTTCTGTTTGGTAATTTCCTTGAAATGCTTTTTGATGAAACCTGCATATTTAATCGCATTTGGAATTGATGTTGTTGCCAACATCGCTTTTGCCGTTCCCCTGATGTTGTGGTAAACGGTTGTAACCAATCGCTCAACAATGAATTTTGAAATGGCTTCTATTCGCTCAGGATTGGAATAGATTTTCTTTTTACGGATAGCATATTTCTTTCCGTCAACGCCAATGCCAGTGTCGGTATCGTCTGGAATATCTTCATAACCTGTATCGCCTTCAAAGCCTTCCAGTTCATCTTCGGGCTTTTCGAAATACATTTTGGCTGATACCGGAACAATACCTTTGATTGGGTTAAGTATGTAGCCATCTTCAATGGCTTCTTTCATTGTGTAGCTGTCAAACGGAATCCAAATTTTTTCCGCTTCCGCATACTTGTTATACTCGCCAAACCTTGCCAATGTGTGGTCGCTTGGTGTGGCAGTAAAACCAACAATCAGGTTTTTCTTGTGTGGCTTTTTGGTATAGGATGGTGTATTGTCAAAACTGCTTTGCAATTCATCAAACACACTTATCATTTCCTGGTTTTGAACACCGTCATTGCTTCGGTGTATTTCATCAATCAAAAAGGCTATTCGGAGTTTTGATAGTTTGGCTACAATGCTACTATCCAAAATATCTTTTACAGTGCCAAATTTCTGAATGTTTACTACAACTATTCTCTTGTCACTTGATAAAGCTGTGGTAAATGATTTTTTGTCGTAGGCTTCAATGAACATTCCTTTTTGAATATTCATATTGTGCAGCATAGTGTCTAACTGGTCACGAAGTTGCAACCTGTCAACCACCAACATTATTTTGTCATACACATACTGCCCGTCTTTCCGAAGGTCTTTGAGTTGCAGAGCTGTCCAGCCAATGATATTACTTTTTCCAAACCCTGCCGAATACTGGAGGAGGAGAGAATAAACATTTTTGTTGTTTTGATACTTCTGCCTTTTGGCAACCAATTCTTTTATTCGTTCTTCTCCAACACCTTTGTTGCGGAGTTCCTTTTCTAATTTCTTGATGAAATAGTCGGGTTCGCTTTCGTGTTCTAAAAACTCGTCTATTTTGCTCAAAATCTTATCCGTCCCAAATTTTTGCTTTGGTCTTGGGCTTATCAGTCTGCCGTCATTGTGTTTGTATTCTTTGGTTCGGCTTCCTTCTTTTTTTATCAGTTCCCGTTCTATAAAGTTGTAATAGAGAATTTCTTTCTCTATCATTTTTTTATCATAGAGTGCCTTAAAAACTTCTTCAAATCGTTGTGTTTTGTTGGCTTCTCGGTTACGAACCGGATATTGCTTAAACTCCTTTTCTATCTTGTTTTCGTAAGGCGTAAAATCATAGCTATTGGAGCTTACGATGGATTTTATTTCTTCAAACTGGTTGCTGATATTTCGGATTACATACGTTTCGTTCAGGTCGGTTGAAGTGATGTGTATTGCCTTTTCAAAAATCTTTAAATAGTCTTTTCGGATAGATTGTGAAAGGTCGTTATCTTCTGCAATGATTAAATACTCCTGAACGGCTGTGAGATAATCTTTGGCTACTTTCTTTCTTCCGTTGCTTCTTGCATTTTGGTTGGTGTAGCTGCTTTTAAGTTCGCTGTAACCCAAATAAATTCCATTGAGGAAAAAGGTTAAATCGGGTCGGAATGAAAA
>CALLZY010000043.1 GCA_937858715.1 uncultured Chitinophagaceae bacterium
ATGCAGATTTACTCTTTCTTCGTATTTGGCCCTTTGCAGGAAATTGGCAACATCATCCTGACCTACCGGGAAGCACAGGCTTCGCTGGAAAACTTTGGCAACCTGATGAACAAAGCACCGGAGCCAAAACCAGAAAATCCGGGGCACCTCGGAGAAATCCAGTCGCTGGAATTTGACCATGTGGCTTTCAAACATCGGTCGGCCAGCCAAAATACACTTAACGACATTAGTTTTAAAGTAAACACCGGCGAAACAATTGCTTTCGTTGGACCTTCAGGCTCCGGCAAAACCACCCTGATGAAACTGCTGGTTGGACTTTACCGTCCGCAGCAAGGCAAAATATTATACAATGACATTGATGAGAATAGTATTGATTTTGAAGACCTGCGCAATCAGATAGGTTTTGTAACCCAGGATACACAGCTATTTTCCGGCACTATAAAAGAGAACCTGCTTTTTGTAAACCCTGCAGCTACTGATGCCGAACTTGATGATGTGTTGAAGAAAGCCGCCTGCCAAAACCTTTTGGCCCGTGCAGAAAAAGGACTCGACACTATGATTGGAGAAGGCGGACTAAAATTATCAGGAGGAGAAAAACAAAGGCTTTCCATTGCAAGAGCTTTACTGCGTAAACCCAAACTGCTGCTATTTGATGAAGCCACATCAGCCCTTGACTCTATTACAGAGGAAGAGATAACAGATACTATCCGCTTCATTTCAAAAGAAGGAAAACAAATCACCATACTGATTGCCCATCGTTTGTCCACCATTATGCATGCTGATAACATTTACGTTTTAGAAGGTGGCGATGTGGTGGAAACCGGCAACCACGAAAAACTACTGGCTGAAAAAGGACTGTATTATGCCATGTGGAGGCAGCAGATTGGTGAACGTAAATTCAGGACCCTGACAAATCAACAATAATGAGATTGCTTGCTTTATTTGGATTTGGAAAGCACAAACTGAAAGATATTCTCGCAAAAGGTGCAATTGTTATCGATGTAAGAACCGCCAACGAGTTTGACAGAGGGAGAGTGCCCGATTCCATCAACATCCCTCTTGAACGTATTAGTGCAAATAGTGAAAGAATAAAAGGCTATAACAGGCCAGTAATCCTTGTTTGTGCATCTGGTGGGCGAAGCGGACAAGCTGTAAAAATGCTGAAAGCAACGGGCATTAAAGATGTTTACAATGGAGGCAACTGGATGACAGTGCTTGAGTTGCTTCGCAACCTTTAGATTATTACTGCTTCTTTTCCTCTTTGCCTGCAAGTATGTCGTTAATAATATTTGATCGTTCCAGTTCTTCAATATCACTTAACTCAAGTTCAATAGCATGTGTACTCTGCATTATTTCTGCAAGAGAAATTAAAAGAGACGAAAGAAGGCTTAACAAACTAAATGCAAATACATAATTGGCTGCTTCAAACATTTCTGCATAGATAAGGTACATACTCACAACACAACACACAAAACTAAGTACTCCCAGCCCCTGCATATAACGTATCAAATTAATTCTTCGGCGCAGGCTCTTTATCTGTACAAGCAATGTTCTCTCTTTATGGCCATTTACATATTCATCATGCAAATGCCTTACCAGGTTGGCCAATGCCAGAAAACGGTTTGTATATGCCAGCAACAACAAACTGATGGCCGGGAATAATAATGCAGGTGTGTTAAAGCTGATTTCCATGCCTGCAAGTTAGCAAATAAACAAAGCGGTTACTTTATTTTGTACTCCAGTGGTATGTTCAGCTTAAGCGAAAAGTTTCGTCCGGGATTAAACACTCCCTGCCGGCCTGTCACGAGATTAGTTGCTGTATATTTTAACCGGCTGAGATGGCTTTGCCAGGCTTTGTCTGTGAGGTTCACTACAGCAAAGTGAAAACTGAATATTGTTTTTCTTTTACTGTTTAATACGTCAGCTCCTGCACCGGCGTTTAACAATGTATAACCGGATGTTGCAGTTTCAGTATCAAATCCGGTGAAATATCTGTTTTGCCTGAATGTATTGTCCGCAGTTAACTTAACGTACAGTTGCTGCAACCCTTTTCCCGCCTTTTTAAAATCACCTCTTATTTCGCCAATCCACCTGGGTGCAGGCATTAACGGCAGGTTATCGCTGCCAGTAAGATTTCCGTCAATCTTCGTATTGAATCTGCCTCTTACAATGGAAAAACTGTTTTCAAAATGCAGCCAGTCTAATGGATGCGGATGAAAGTCAAAAAATATTTCTAATCCATACAGTTTTGCATTGTTCTGATTGAATTTAAAAGCAGTAACATCTTCCCCATCAATACTCATTAAAGAGTCGCCGCCTGAAACAGACTCAAGCTTCCGGTAAAAGATGAAATCATTAATACTGTTATGAAATGCAGAGATACCAATATTCAGGTGGTCGTAATTAATATCTATTCCGCCATCAAATTGCAGGCTTGTTTCTGATTTTAAATCCAGGCTGCCATATTCGTACCGGTTAGTACCTTCATGTGTGCCATTGCTCGAAAGTTCTGCCAATGATGGCGCCCTGAACCCACGGGCAATATTCGCCTTCAGTATTATTGCATCAGCAGCTTCATAACTAATACCCACACTTCCTGAAAGGTTTGAAAACGATTTCCTGAATGCCGGAAACTTTACATCACCGCTTTCCACCAGTTCTTTTCCTTTTATGGTCCTGTTATCAAATCGTATTCCCCCGCTGAGTGTGGCTTTCTTAAAGTAACGTTGTGTATGTACAAACAACCCCGCATCAAACAGGTTATAGGCAGGAATCAGAGTTTCTGCACCTTTATTCTTATTTCCTTGTCCCATCCCATTTACACCAATAGTTGTATGCCACTCTTTTGCTTCCGGCAACTGCCATTGCAGGTTGTAGTTTATTGTACTAAGGTCAAAGAACAACTCTTCTTCTGAAGGGTCTTCTGCATTTCCAAACTCTTTACGGATATTAGACTGATAACCGATATTCAGTTTCAGCCTGCTTTTACCCAGAACAAAGTTATTGTCTGTAACCAGTTTTGTATGCTGCACTCTTTGTTTAGGTGTAAAGAGCTGCCTTCCGTTTAAGTCGCCATCTGTTGCTATTCTTTCAATTGGAGTCCCGGCAAACAAGATGAATTTTCCGGTTGCATCATCACGGTCACCTTCAACCATGCCCAGGTTTTGGCCAAAATGACTGAAAATTAAATGTGAGTAACCCCAGCTTTTATTTACGCCTAAATAGCCTCCAAAGTTTTTCTCGTTGAAACGGGAGTTCAACACACGGCCATCATATTTGTTTTTGTAGTCGCCGGCTGATTTAACAGTAGCATAAACATTCCAGTTGAAACCATTTTTATTGCCAGCAATACTGGCATTGGTTGCAGTAAGCCTGCTGTTAGTTTGATAGTTTGTGAGCAAGTTTCCTTTTATCAGACCCTGGGCAACCGGCACATTCGTAATAAAATTTACTACCCCGGCAAGTGCATCGCTGCCATACATTAATGAAGCAGGCCCTTTCAATACTTCCACTTTTGATACACTCAGTTCATCAATTTCAATACCATGTTCATCACCCCATTGCTGTCCTTCCTGGCGAACACCATCATTAACCGTAACCACACGGTTATAACCCAGTCCCCGTATTATAGGCTTAGAAACTGACTGACCAGATGAGAGCTGCGAAACTCCCGGCACCTTACTTAATGCATCAACAAGGTTTGCAGACGGCGATTGCAGCATCATGTTTTTCTTAATTACAGAAAGCGGAACTGGTGTTTTTTTTATATTCACCGGCCCAGAAACACCTGTTACAATTACTTCCTGGTTTTCGATGATTACATGAGAAAGAGAAAAATTTTTTTCAGTATCGGAAACTATTTCGATATGCTCAACCAATGTGCCATACCCAGTAAAAGATATCTCAATTACATGATGTCCGGCCGATATTCCTGTCAGTTTATAGTTACCCTGCTCATCAGCGACTGCCATGTTCTTATCGTCAGTGCAGTAGATAGTAGCCCCGGCTAATGCCTCACCAGATTTACTATCTGTAACTTTTCCATACATTTTATACCCCTGTTGTCCAATCCCAATGAGAGGGAAAAAGGCAAATACAATAAGAAGATTTATTTTCATAATTTGTAACATTGTTGCAAATATAAAATGCAACAACGTTACAAACAAAAGAAATTTTTCTTTGGTAAGCAGCTGTCAGCAAATACTTTCTGGCAATACTTACGCAGTAAACCTTCTAATTAAGTCATAATTCCGGTAATATTAAACCAGGAATAGTTCCGACTGTCTTAACAATATTTTATTTTAGCAAAAACCAACTGTGATGACTATTCCAAAAATTTGGTGTCTTTTATCTTCTGCAGCAGTAATAATTATTTTTTTTTCCTGTAGCAAAAGCGATGAGCCTGTGCCAGACCCCTGCCTTGGTATAAGTTATGATGTACAGTATTTCAAGACAGAAGCAATAGGAAGTTCCAACAACGGAAGCATAAGTATTAACTATCCGGCAGGCGATACTATTTCTTATCAATTGAACAGTGGCAGTTTCCAAACATCGCCCAATTTCACCAACCTTGCACCAGGAAATTATGTGGTGACAGTAAAGAACCAGAGGGGCTGTACTGATACAGCACAGATAACCATACTGAACTACGGTCCAAAATATGCAGCAGTAAAGCAACTGATTACCGGATATTGCGGCCCCTGCCATCTGAACGGAGCTACCAACGGCGGGAAAAATTTTGATACTGATGCCAGTATTATTGCCAGTTGGGACCGGATTAAAACAAGAGCCGTGGACGGCAATCCTTCCTTTATGCCACAAGCACCAAACAGTCCTTTATCAACTGTTGATAAACAGAAAATAACCGACTGGGTAAATGCCGGGCACCTGCAGGGCGATTAAAAAAATTACTATTTACCAGTCACTTTCCTTATCCTGATAAAACCACCTCCACGATGGTCAATCTTCATATAAAAATCGGCGCTGCTGCCACCAGAAGCGGCAAGTACACCAATTAAGCCAAAAAACACACTGGCGGCTATTACATCTCCTGAATTTGCCGGTACTGATGCCCTGCCTGTAAAAAAGAAGTCATCCCCTTTTTTTTCAAGGGGATAAACACCATAGTCTGCAGATATGAACAGCCTGTTATTATAAGCGAAAGCGTACCACTTGTTCAATTCCACATCTGTATATTTACCATTCTTCTTTTTTGCCTCAATTGATTTCAATACCCCGTTCTTACTATAGTTAATAATCAGGGTTGTGTCGTCAGGAACCTGGTTAACAAAAGAATTAAAATCACGGTATGCCCCATTTTTAAAGTCAGTTACAGTATATAATGGGAGCTTGCTTTTTTCGATACTGTCAATTGCATCCACTTGTGAGAAGGAAAACTGACCGCACCCCTTCGGCTCCTCTTTCAAACTGGAAACAATAAAATCTGTAAAAAAACGACTTCCTTTTGCAAGCATTTTTTTTGTTACATCTAAACCCGTTACTACTAAAACGGTATCAACTCCCGAAATTTCTGTATATAACTGGCCATCCTTTTCAAATAAGTTACCCCTAAGATGGAAATACCCTTTCTCGCCAAAAGCTCCGGTTATTTCAGCAAAACTAAACTCCCTCAGAACCAGGAGCATTTCTCCTTTCTTTGCTGATACACTGTCGATAATATATTTGAGAAGCTCAGAAAACTGCTTTTGTAAAGGGGTTATCGTATTTATTCGAACCCGTTTGTTAAATGCCCCTTTCTGTATAATTCCTACACTAAAAGTGTCCGTTCGTTTGTCAACCAAAGTAAGCCTGTTATACAGGCTGCCCTTAACCACTGTATCAGGGATGGTAATATCAAAAGGCTCACTTTTCATTTGTGAGAACAACCCCCCGCTAAAAAAGAGAGCGACTGCAAAAAAAGAAAGGAAATTTTTCATGTAAAAAGGAATTAAGTTATACCCGGTTACTTCCAGTTACCGGAACTCCAATTATACCCGATACTAAAAAGCACTGGTGATTTAGTTTTATTAAAAAGAAAGCCGGATTGCTGAAAGCTATTATAATCATCTTCAAAATCTGTTCCCCTGAATGGTACAATTACGGCAAGGCACAATTTGTTCCCTTTGCCTTTGGTTTTAAACTCAAGCCCGGCCCCTGCCGATGGTCCGTAATAAGTTTCTCTGGAATAAACGCCGCCACCATTGTCAATTTTAAGTATTATTACAGCATTGTACCCATACATCCCCATAACAAAAGGGCTTACCATACTATTGGGGAAAATCTTAAAAGATATGCCCCCGTTAACACCCAATTGATCAAAATTATAACCGACCCCGCCAAACAGACCCATCTGCTTTACCGGCAGGTATTCTATTTTAAACCCAATTCCTCCATAATCAAGCCCGAGGCCAATGCCCCTGTAAAAACCCTCAAACTTGTTTTTGGAAATGACCTGGGTGTTACCAGATAGTGTAATGGCTGCTGTAAAGACAAGCAGTAACAGCAAACTGTTAAACCTGCATTTCATAATAAGGTATTTATGCCACTAAGATACGTGCAGAGAAAAAAAACCTGCATAATTGCCAGGTTTTCACTATATGATTTTCGTCATCGTTCTTTATCTCACTTTCAGCATCGGCCACACTTTTTGTGTAATACCGTTTTGCAATCGGGCATAATAAATACCTGGTGGCAACGCATCAGCAGCGAAATGCACTTTGTCCTGCATAGCAGCGGCATATTCTTTGTCAACCGGGGTGGTTATTAACCTGCCCAGTGTATCAAATACCTGGATAAGCGTATGTCCACCCTGTGTTTTAAAAAATATATCGGTGCCTACTGTAAACGGGTGTGGATAGTTCCAAATAATTTTTTCACCGGTTATCTGCGGCGGTGGCGTTACCCCAGAGCATACGCCTGCTTTAATAAGCGGTAAGCTTTGCAACTGGGCATTAATATTCGGAGGGAATAACGATTCAACAATCGCTTTATCCAGGCAAAACCATTTTTCTAACAGTGTCGAATAAATACTTCTGAAGTCGTATTGCATCGGTACATTGTCATTCACTGTTGGTGCAGCCGGAATGGTCGGGTTCATACCAAGCATACCCGCATCTACTGATGAGCCAAAAAGAAACATTGGTGCTGCAGCACCGTGGTCGGTTCCCACACTGGAGTTTGATTTTATACGACGGCCAAATTCACTATAGGTCATCCCCACAACCCTGTTTTCTACATTCAGAAATTTTATATCATCCTGAAATGCTTTAATTGCGTCAGAAACCCTTTGCAGCAATGTGGCATGTGTGCCAGTAGTTGTATCGGCTGTATTTACCTGCACTGAGTGATTATCAAACCCTCCGAAACTTACCATATACACCCTTGTCTTTAGCCCTCCGGCAATCAGTCTCGCCACAATCTTCAACTGGTCGGCAAGGGAGTTGTTGGTTGGATAAGTTACCTGCTGAGTTACCGCATTTGCAGCATTACGGATTACAGATGAATATTTTTGGGTTTGCTGATTTACCTGGCGGATGAACTTCAGTTCTTTACCAGCAGGAGTGCTGGGAACTGGGTCTGTAGTACCATTAATCAAATTATAGAAATTAGTGGCGCTGGTTATACTCATGCCCATGTTTACAGAAGGCCCTTGCGTAGTTAACGTCGTGGTAGAACCAATCTGAATTGCCAAGGGATCTGTCATATCGGTATTCGGGTAGCCTGTTGGAAAGTTTGGATATTCATAATTTAAATATCGCCCCGCCCAGCCACTATACACTTCCTGGTTGCTGTTAGAGGCACTCATCCAAATATCAGTTGCCCGGAAATGCGAAAAGTTTGGCTGCGGATAACCCACCGCCTGTATCAACTTCGCTTTGCCTTCAGTAAACAATGTTTGCAATCCCGTCATCGAAGGGTGAATGCCTGTGCCAGAAACTCCGGCAATATTCAACACCCTGTTTTCAGGAATGGCAATGTTAGTCCTGGCATTATAGTACCTTGAATAATCAGCTACAGGAATTACCATATTCAATCCATCATTGCCACCCGATAGCTGGACAATAACAAGCACATGGTCGGTAAGTGTGGTTCCTCGCATCAGAGCCTGCACAAGCGGCGAACTGCCGGTCATGGCTTTTACAGAATAGCCGTTTATCACTTCAGGCAGTATTACTGCCGCAGGTATTGCATTAAGTAAGAAATCCTTTCTGTTCATTTTTTCGCAGTTAAAGATGATACAACTGTTTTATGATAACTGGTATTCCGAAAGATTAAAAAAGTATTGAAACAGCGATTTTAACCTTGTATTCACCGTATTGAAATTAGCCGTTGTGGGATTGGATATATAAGCCGCCCAGGCATTCGTCCAGTAGTAATCCCATTGCTGACCAGTAAGTAAAATCTGCGTCTTAATCTGTGCCTTTGACTGTGCAGATAAATCGTTTCTGAAAAACATTCTCAGGCATTCATCTATCAGATCATTTGGATTGGCAGGATTAGTTAATGTTTGTGCAAAGGCCACACAGTTAAATTGCACTCTGTATCCATTACGGCTGTAACCACTATTTATCATTGTATCAGTAAACTGATTTCTCTTGGGCAGTGAATCTGAGTTAATCCATATTTCATGGAATGAAGGCTCCTGGTAATAGGCTGGCATTCCTGATACATTGGGCGGATCATGCAGGTTCTGCCCCATATTCACCATCCATGAGTAAAATGTATTCCACAAGCCATAATTAGTATCGTATTCAGCTTCGGGCCTGAACTGGATATTCATTTCACGAAGTGAGCCGATAACATGGTCGGCAGGAGTTTTTATATAACATCCCCTGTTAAGCATATCGTAGAAATGTTCGCTTTTAAACAATGCAGCAAGTAAGGGCTTTATTTCATAATTATTTGTCCGGAAAATATCCGCCAGTGGCGCAATTACATTGGTTTCCGTAGCGGCATCAATAGCATAGTAAACAAACCAGCGATAGAATTTTCTTACAATATATTTTGCCACTTCCTGTTGAGCAAAAATCATATTTAGCAAATCTGCTAATTCTAAATCTCCGGCGGTTGTGCCAGTACGGCCGGTTATCGTTGTATTATTAAAAAAGGAAGAAAACAGTTTGTTTGTAGTTGCATGCCTGTTAGCATTAAATACAGAAGTATATGTAGCTCCGTCAATTTGCCAGCCTGTCAATACTTTTGCTGCTTCCTTTACATCATTTTCCGTGTATTGCGAATCGGGGCCTTTTCCAAGGGTAAACAACTCCATCAGCTCCCTTGCATAGTTTTCATCAGGGGCATTCTTATTATTGAGGTACCCATTAAGGTAACGAAGCATTGATACATCTTTGGTAATTTCCCGCACCAGGTTCTTAAAGTTTCCTACCGCATACTGGCGAATAAGAGTGTGTTGTTTGTAGGCCCAGTTACCATAGCCCACTTCTGCTGTCTCATTTCCAAAATGATCTGTCCAGAACATAATCAGCTTTTCCCGAATGCTCCTGTCTTGATTGATTAATAGTCCCGTCCACCATTTTTTATATGAAGATCTACGTTGCGACTGCACCGTACCATCGCTGTTAATATCGTTTATCCAGGTTGTTCCCTGTGCAATATTTCCATCTGGTGTTACACCAGGTGTTGTGGAAGTAGCATATTCTTTTACCGGAGGATTTGGGTCAGGTGCTGTTGGAGTTAACAACTCATCCACCGCCTGACTCATTGTTCTAAATTTAAAATAATCAATATCGGCTTTTGTAGCGCCAAACATGGTACGCTTTAAAAGATGAGTTACTTCCTGTTCTGTCCATGCTCCTGTGTAAGTTGCAATGCCCGAAGTAGTACGGTAAGGTTTACCGGAAATATTTTCTGCATTATCTGCCTGCTTTTTTCTGCGGGCAGTCAGAAATTCTCTTCTGTCCATAAGCTGATTTTAGTCCTGCAACAGTGAAAAAGGGATTGCAGGGAGGTTTTTGCCAATTTGCTATGACACTAAAAATACAATTTCGTTTAAGACTTCTGACAAAATTTGAGCCGAATCAGGAAAATGAGAAAAAGAAAGGGCAGTTTTTCAACTGCCCTTCGTAGTTATCCGAATCTGTTTCAGAGATTTTCAATAATACCAGCTATTCCCTGGCCTCCTCCCACACAGGCTGTTATCATGCCGTACTTCTTATTCAGCCGTTTCATATCATGCAGGTTTTGAATAGTGAGTTTGCAACCTGTGCATCCCAGTGGGTGGCCAAGGGCAATGGCCCCGCCATTGATATTTACTTTATCGGGGTCAAGGTCTGCCTCACGGATTACTGCCAATGACTGGGAAGCAAAGGCTTCATTCAGTTCAATCAAGTCAATATCAGCAAGGCTCAGGTTAGTTTGTTTCAGCACTTTAGGAATTGCTGCCACCGGGCCAATACCCATAATGCGGGGATGCACCCCAGCCACAGCGCTGCTCACTAAGCGGCCAATAGGTTTCAATCCCAGTTCATTCACCATTTTTTCACCCATCACAATTACAAAAGCTGCCCCGTCCGATGTTTGTGAAGAGTTTCCGGCCGTAACTACACCACCCTGCGCAAATGCCGGCTTCAGTTTTGCTAATGCCTCTATTGATGTATCAGCCCTGGGGCCTTCATCTGTATCTACCACATAATTTCGCTTTTGTTTTTTTCCCTTTTCATCAAGGTAAACTTCTTCAACTTTTACTGGCAAAATACCCGGCTTGAAATATCCATTCTGGATTGCGGAAATAGCTTTTTGGTGTGAGTGATAAGAAAACTCATCCTGCACCTCACGGCTGATATTGTATTCTTTTGCTACAGCTTCAGCAGTCAATCCCATTCCGAGATAATAGTCAGGGTCGTCTTTTGCGATATTATAGGAAGGAACTGTTTTCCATCCGGCTGTTGGTACAAGGCTCATGCTTTCCGTTCCTCCTGCGATTATACAATCGGCCATGCCAGTTCTGATTTTGGCAGTAGCCATAGCAATTGACTCCAGTCCGCTGGCGCAATACCTGTTGATGGTAATGCCCGGCACTTCTATGCCGAGTGCTTTTGCAGAAATCAACCGGCCAAACTGTAAACCCTGTTCGGCTTCGGGAACAGCATTACCCACAATCACATCATCCACTCTTTTGGCATCTAATTGTGGCACAGTTGCCATCAAACCTTTAATTACTTCCACCGCCAAATCATCAGGTCGGAAAAAGCGAAATCCACCTTTTTTGGCTTTTGTAACAGCGGTTCTGAACCCGGCAATAATGTAGGCTTCCTGCATATTTATTGTTTATTATTTTTAGTTGTTTATGCAACTTTCTAAATCAAAAATAAAACAATCAGGCTACAATCCAAAAACACGGAAAAAAGTTCGGCTATCTTTGTGCATTATGTATAAAATTCTGAGAAACTGCCTGTTTCTATTTCCGCCAGAACCGGTTCATGGATTTTCGATGGGTGCCATACGTTTGCTATGCAGCATTGGCTTAACCAGAAAATTGGTAAGAAAAATGTTTATGCCAAAAGCTCAGCCTGGATACACATTGTTCAATATCAACTTCCCAAATAAAGTCGGTCTTGCTGCCGGTTTTGATAAAAACGCAGAATACCTGCGAGAACTTGAATGTCTTGGTTTTGGTTTTGTTGAAATTGGCACCGTTACACCCTTGCCACAACCCGGAAATGACAAGCCAAGAGTTTTCAGACTGATAAAAGACAAAGCACTGATTAACCGGATGGGATTTAATAATGAAGGGGTGAAAGCAATTGCGAGGAGATTAAAGGATTGGAGAGAAAAGAATGGTTGGCCATTAGCTGTTGACCAAATAAAGAATAAAGAACAACAGACCAAACTTATTATTGGCGGCAATATCGGTAAGAATAAAGTAACTCCGAATGAAGAAGCCTGGAAGGATTATGAAATTTGTTTCAGGGAATTGCATCCTTATGTTGACTATTTTGTAGTCAATGTAAGTAGTCCAAATACTCCCGGCCTCAGAGAACTGCAGGAAAAAGATTCACTGAGAAAAATACTATCACATTTACAAACAATAAACGAATCACAAATCCATCCTAAGCCTCTCTTGCTTAAAATTGCACCTGACTTAAATATTGAACAGATAGACGATGTAGTTGAGTTAGCCCTGGAAATAAAATTAGACGGACTGGTTGCAACTAACACAACAATCACCCGTGAAGGCTTGAGTCCGGAGTCTGTAGAAAGAAGCAAAGAAACAGGTGGGCTGAGTGGAAAACCTCTCCAGCAAAAAAGCACTGAGATTGTAAAGTACATTGCTGAAAAAACAAAAAGAGCAATTCCAATCATGGCCAGTGGTGGCATCTTCACCGGCGATGATGCGATTGAAAAACTGAATGCAGGTGCCTCATTGGTACAGGTGTGGACAGGTTTTATTTATGAAGGCCCTGGGATAGTGAAAAAGATTTGTACGACACTGAACAGTAAATAAAAAAATTAAATCTTCAATTATTCAATACTAAATGGAACATCTTTTTACCACCGACAGCTTAATCAGTTTCGTTATCCTAGTAATCCTGGAAGTGGTTTTAGGTATCGATAATGTCATTTTCGTTTCCCTGTCACTCAACCGGCTTAAAACCGAAAAAGAACAACGCCGTGCCCGCCGTGTATGGATGGTTACCGGCATTATTACAAGAAGTTTGCTTTTACTTGGACTTAGCTGGCTGCTGGCACAGAAAGGGAAATACATCATTCCGCCTCATTGGTTTGGAAAAGGTTTTGACCTTGCCAGTCTTATCATGCTCGCCGGTGGTTTGTTTTTAATTTATAAATCGGTAATTGAAATACATCACAAATTAGAAGGTGAAGATCCAAATATTGAACTCAAGAAAAAAGATGGCCTATCATTCGGACAGGCCATTGTACAAATCATGCTGATTGATGCTGTATTCTCGTTCGACAGTGTGATTACAGCTGGTGGCACAGCCAAACATATTGAAATCATGATTGCGGCAGTTGTAATAGCTATGATTGTGATGTTCCTTTTCAGCCCGTCAATTTCTGGCTTTATACACAAACATCCCACTCTAAAAATGCTGGCCCTTTCATTCCTTGTGATGATTGGCCTGGGACTGGTTATTGAAGGCTGGGACAGTGAAGCTGCACATCAGTTGCACCTTAAAAATTATATTTACTTCGGCATGGCTTTTTCCTTTGTTGTTGAAATGCTCAATATGACGATGATGAGCCGGGCTAAAAAGAGAAAAGCACATTTGGTTGAATTGAATGAGCCGGTAATTGATAAGAAAGAAATACAGAATCAGGAAAAAACAAAGGTTTAAACTGATTCTCTGCTTACCAAAATATTATCAGACAATTTCCAAGGCTTTGTTCTGCGTTTTGCAAGTAAGTCCTCTTTTATTTGATCCTCTCAAATATTTTCTTCTCACTACCTCCATTATGCAGCATCATCCTGTTTTGCTCAGCATAAAAAAGCGTTGAAACTTTTTGCTTTGTAATTGGATCAATCAAAAACAATGTTTTGCCTTCTGTGTACCATTCCCCACTTTCGGTTTTTACCAAACCGCCTACTTCTACAGAAGTATTACCACTTCCGCCAGCACTTTTTCCTGTCCACGATAGAACGGTACCATCTGCTTTAAATTCCATAAAATAATCTGTCGCAAAAGAAGAATAATTATCTCCGCTCCCACTACTCAGCACTTCAGTATGCCTCCATATACCTACCAATCTCACATCTTTTTTTCCGTTATTTTTCTTTGATGCGATTGCAGGAGGCTTTGTTGTGTTGGTATTACTTATCCGGTTCATAATCAATTCAACCTCCTGGTCATTTAACTCAGGAAACCTAATAAAGAAGTGCAACTCATCACCATGTATAACACTTCTATAATTATAAGTAATGCTCATTTCTACATCAAAGACTGTTCCCACACTTGCTGAATCACTCACAGTCCCATTAACGGTAGCCTGTTTACTATTCATGAATATCTTTCCTGATATCTTATTATTCTGCACTGAAAATTCAGCTGAAGAAAATAGTCCGGGCTGTTCACCTGAAAAATATCCGCTATATTTTTGGGCATCTGCATTCTTTAACAAAACCATACTAACCAGCATTATTAGTAACAATGATTTCATACACTAATTTTTAATAGTAAGGGCTGCGATAAAAAACAGGGAAACTACTTATTACCCGGAACTGCAGGATACAAAAATGGATAGGTATCCTGGAATGCCGGAAGTCTGGATTTCTGATCCGCATTCATATTCTCATACGCTTTCTTTACATAATATTGCGGATTATGCTGACCAAAGTCAAATAGCTGATACCCATGAGACTCTTTAGGATACCTGATATCCTGACTTTTAATTCCAGAAATTAACAAAGATACCCATCCGGCTGGATCAAAAGCACCAACATCTCCGTTTAACTTGTCAATCTTTGATCTGGAATAATCATTATACTCTAAGGGATTCAATGTCATTGGGAAATATCTTTCACCGCAATTATAATCATCATTGGTTCCCTCTGTATTGAGCCAATGACGATGCCCTGGTATTTTATAGGTAGAATAGTAAAGTGCAGGAGACCATATTTTAGTAACGAAATCCACTCCATACTCAAATCTTTGTATTTTATCATTGCCTAAAAGAGCACTACACTTGTTCACAAACGCCTGATCGCCGATAACACGGGGAGAAGCATACGAATAAACCTCGCCGACTTTATATCCCAACCCTGCCAGATATGGCGCACTTATTATTGCCATTGCACCACCCAGGCTATGACCGGTCAGGAAAATTTTCTTCCCTTTTGATTTTGCCTCAAAGGCATCCAGCGTTGTCAATAACTTATTACGCACTACTTTAAAGCTATTCCAAAAGCCAGCATGCATTTTAGTTGAGGTCAAAGGCCCATCGCCGCTAACCGGAACAAAATAAGCATCAGTTCCAACCCACTCCCATGCATCTCCTTTATAAACATCATCGGTGCCTCGCCAGGCAATGATGATGTACTCCACTGTTGAAATAACCATTAGCTCAGGATCAAAACCGGGTATCCTTAATTCACCACCTATATTAACAAAATCAGTTCTCTTATTTAAAAATTTAAACTTCGGTTTAGATTTTTCAAAAGCGATGGAATCCAAGATGAATTTTTGTTCTGGAGATAAAGTATTCTCATTTTTATTATCACTCAAAGTTGCTTTACCTTTTGGCTCACCCTGACGATCCAGGGTCTTGTCAGTCCTGAGATTGGAATTGTTACTCACTACTTTTTTATCACTGATGTAATTTGGTGCCATTTGGATATTCCTGTCTATTTTCAATAGACTTGCAGGTTTACTGTTTACATCATAGAACCAATGACTGAATCTTTTGATAAAATCACACTCAAACGTTGTATTACTACTTGTGTTTAACTGCTCAGACTTAAAACCAGATGGCGGAAATCCTGATGGATTTCTTAATTTCCTGATTTCAAAATCCAATCTTTCTGTATACATCATCTGGCTGATTTTTGCCAACAGGTAATTATTAACTGCATGAACACCAGGTTGTTGGTCTTTATCAAAATATTGAAAACTGTTTACCTCCTTTGCAGGAATAACAAAGCCGCCATCCTGGCAATTACTTTGTGCATGTACTGTGGCAAGGCTGCTTATAATTAAGCCGAAAAGCAATAGGTTAAAACGCATTTTCATTTTTTATAGTTTAATAATTTTTTCAGTAAATAATATATTTTTTGATTGAAGCTGTAGCAGATAAAAACCCGAAGGATAGTTATCTGTATCAAGATGAAATTGATTCACACCCAACTGAACCCGAATATTTTGTTGTTTCAGTATCCGGCCATTCATATCCAATAATTGTAATTGCATATTTTCATTTTCAGCTGATTTGTATTGTATTGTTAACTTATTCATTATAGGATTTGGATATACCTGTACTAACCTGTTTTGTAAAATAGTATTGACTTTTATCAGAATCACATTACTGTAGCGGTAATGCCCGTCTGTATCAACCAATTTCAGGCGATAGTACACATCACTGGCTGGCGTTTCCACATCATTAAATAAATACCTAACAGGCAGCATTGAACCCCTTGCTGTTACCGAACCGATAACATAAAAATTTGTACCATTTATACTTTTTTCTATTTCATACCTGGAAAAATTGATTTCATTCTCCGCATTCCAATGCAGTTGGACGTAATTGTTTATTACACTACCCTGAAAACCAAGCAGTGTTACAGGCAAAGTACTTGTTGTCAGGTTAGCCAGTATAAAATCACTGAAACTTGTAAAACTATTACTGGTAATACTACCCGAAGGCGACCCTGATCCCGAACCACCAATGTCTATCCAGTTAGTGCCACCATCATCCTTTCCTATACGCAAACTGGCCGGATTTGTAACGCCATCTGTTGCATCATAGTGAATGGTGGCTGTAGCATTTGTAAAGAATCCATTACCACTGATAATTGTTACATGATGATACCAAGCCTGATTTACATTACTGAATGTACCGGGTAGTGTTCGCACAGCAGGTGGCCCGCTAAATAATTCGGCCTCATATTCTACAAAGTAATCAGTGCTTGTTTGCTCCGGCAATATTTCTATCAATCTGAACTTACCGTTCTTACCCACCGGGAACTTCAAAGGATCATATGTGATAAAACTTTGCCACCTGAGTTTACCATTTATATAGCTGGTAGCAGATCCTCCTTGTATTACAGGATTATACCCGGAAACCATCCTTACAAATCCGGGAGAAGGGATATTTATCACTCCCTGAATTAAATCCAGTGCATATTGCAGATCCAAGTTGCCGTTGATGGTTAATCCGGCCGGGTTATTTACCTGCAATTTGCCAAGAGTTGCTGTACCGCCGGCATTGATCACTGCCGACGTTGCAGCCGACTTTACTACTAAAGAATCTGTTATGATGGAACCCTGCAAATTCAGCGTACCTGTTAATGTTATCTTGCCAAATAGTGAGGGGCCGGAGCTGCCTGAAATATTTCCATCAACATTCAATATACCTGCTACTTCCAGCTCATAGCCGGAAATATCATTATACAGACTGATAGAGGAAGTAGAGGGTACCGTTAATACTCCTGCGGGTTCTACAATTGTCTGATCCATAGGCAAAGACATACCGGCCGGCACACTTATGTTATGCCGTATCATTATAACATCATCGCCTTTATTGGGTGAACGGGTGGCTCCTGTCCATGCCGTTTCCGGTTCGCTTACCAATTTACTTTCCCAAACGGAAACAGAAGTCCATAATCCATTATTAACTGTTCTGTATTGGCGGGGCTGAATACAGGTTAGGCCTCCAAGCCATCCCTGAGAAACTGAACTTCCCTGTACAAACTGGATGGTTAATACTCCACTGGTATTAGAAGCAATAAACTCCCTGATTGCAGAACCGTTAAAACTGTTGGTCAACGTTTCCATAATGGGAGAACTGGTACCAGGCCCATCGTAAATTATAAGTGATGCAGCATTTGCTAATTGTAAATTATATAAGGTAAACTTCAGTTTAGTACCGGCCGTTTGCGGGGTAAAGGTGCGGGTAAAACTGGTAGAGGTATTTCCCGCTGGTCCCCCTGCATCATAGAATGAACTATCGCATACCGTTAATGCAGCCGACGTATTCATCAAAATACCCGGACTGTAAGTATACTGTACCGGTGCTGAAATAACGGCACAACCGGTTACAGCGCAGGTGGCTCTTACCGAAAATTGATTAGAAAGAAAATTATTGAAATTGATAACAAAACTATTGGTGGTATTCGCCTGAGCCACACCATCACGCAACCATACATAATCAATACCTGCTTCCTGTGTATAACTTAAAGTTTCAGTAAATGCATTGCGGTGTGACAATACGGGGGCTGCGGGTGTAATAACGGGTGTGGTGGGAAACGGAAGAACAGTTATCATTACCTCATCTGATGCCGTGTTGCCACAAAGATCTGTAACAGTTAATGTATAAATATAAATACCAGGTACTGTAGCAGAAAACTGCGGATTGGCATCCGCGGGATTGCTGAGGTGAGTGGTTGGACTCCACTGGAATTTATATTCAGGCTTCGCAAAAGCAAGTGCGTCAAGCGAATTCTCTGGCATACCAATACTTCCCGCCAAGGTGGCTTGTCCGTTTGTTTTATCAAGTTTCCATAAACCCCTTCCCCTGAATGCAGTGGAAGATGTACCAATGGGATTAGAAATGACAAACTGGTAGTGCTGGTCAGTAACAGGATCTACATCACCTCCCTGCGCAAAAGCGGCCTGAAAACCCGTATTTCCCAGAAATGTTGCCACGCCGGTTGTCTTATTGATTCTGTAAAAGACAGCACTGTTATTTGCACCATTAGCTAACCTGTACCCATATAACTGTCCGCTGTTGTCTGCACCAAGGCTAATCAATGTTGAATTTGATGGAAGTCCTGAAATATTACATATGAATGAAGCAATGCCTGTTTGCCTGTTAATCTGAAACAGTTGATTTGTTGTTCCGACCAATGCCACCGCAAATATTTTATCAACTGTAGCATCATAAGTCATTCCGTTAAAAAGCACTGTGCCTGAAGTCACCCCGATTGGCATAGCAGACCCGGTTGCCGTATCAATTTTCATCAGCATCCTGTCGGCCCGGCTTATCATGTATAATCCATAGGGAGTAACGGCAGCACCGGAAAAAAAATTACCTCCCGAAAAACCAGGAATGAAGTTGCTATTAATAATATTATACTCTATAGCAGGCTGCAAAGGATTGAACCTGACAAACTGATTATTTTGAATATCAGCAGCCATGCCACGCATAGGATGCAGTATCGCTGTACCGCCTGAACCTGCTGGTCCGCCCCCCAAAAAGGTTTTTGCACCGGGACATATAGTGGTGTCCGCCCCCGCATTGGCTACAAGTGTTCCGGAAGCTGATGATACTTGCACTGCCAAAATACAGGAAGTGTCTTTACAGCCACCTGCAGTTGTAAGCAACACATCATAATTTCCGGTTTGAGCAGCATTAATGGAAGTACCTGTACTTTGTATAGTTCCATTTAATCTCCATTCGTAAGTTGCTCCCGCCAGCGGATTGGTAACTTGTAATTGAACACTACTACCGCTGCAAACCTGCAGGTTACCATTGGCTGCAATATCCACACGACAAAATGCAGGATTTTGTGCAGCCAGTACCGCATTCTTTGCATTTACCATTCCATAGCCAAGTTCTGGTGTCCAAGAACCATTAGGTTGTCCTTGTACACGACTGTAAGTATATAACCCCACTTTTTTCGCCGATCGTTCCAATATTTCTCTAACCTGTGATTCTGTAAACAGGCTATTAACACTTAACACTAACCCTGCAACACCTGCCACCATCGGGCAAGCAGCAGATGTACCATTAAACGTTAGATTATAATCAGAATTTGGAGCAGTACCTGTACCAGTTACAACAGTTGTAGCAATTTTTACACCCGGTGCGGAAATATCCAACCCAACTCCATAATTACTTCCCCAAAAAGTTTCACCATCACAGGAACCGGGTGATTTGCGTTGGTAACACATACTCATAGCACCCACAGCAATAGTTTCAGGAAAAATAGCCGGATTGGAAACTCCTGCATCATCATTTCCTGATGAGAATAGAACTATTGAACCCTTTCCACTTCTTCCAAGCGTAGTAGCCCTGATAATAGCATCCCGCACTAATGAAGATGCCAGCCCACCTCCCCATGAATTGGATATAATATCAGCCCCGCCTTGATTCCATGACCAGTCAATACATTGTGCAAGCTGTGCGCTGGTGCCAAAAGTACCTGTTGAATTAACCGTAAGATTCACAGGAATTATTTTACACAGGGGCGCCACCCCCGCAATGCCGATTCCGTTATTTACCTCTGCAGCAATAATACCGGCACAAGCTGTGCCGTGTGACCGGCCGGTGGATAAAATATCTCCGGTAGTTGCGTTACCGGCTGTTAAACCAAAACCAAGCGGATCAATATTATTCAACAGGTCAGGATGATTGCGTTGTACTCCTTCATCAATTACAGCTATTCGAATGGATGGGCTTCCCATAGTGACGGTCCATGCTTCATCCACATCCATATCAGCCCCAACTGTTCCATTAAATTGGACAGGAGATCCATCATTCAGATGCGCCCATTGCCGGTTATACAACGGATCAGTGGCAGGTGGTGCTTCATGCAACATATCCAATGTCCGGAAATCAGGTTCCGAATATTCAAATAATCCGCTTTCATAAAATTTATTTGCCATGCGAAGCCCATCAAAATCATTTGCTGCAGTAGCATTAATAAGATATGTTCGAGCTTTATACTTGTACTGTTGATCCATCTCGCAATGTTGCTGGACCATAAAAGCCTGTAGTGCAGATACTGTAACATGAGACTTTAATTTTACATAAAAACGCTCATCCACCACTACATCCTTCCCGTCGTTTGCTGTAAATGCCATACGAACAATCTCTGCTCTATTGATTCCCTCCAGGTAACTGAAAACCTCCTTCTGTATTCCGGCTTTGTTATCCTCGCTCAGACGAATCACCATAAACCTGTCTTCAGCAAGGGTTGAAAATACTTTTTCAGACATCTGAAAATTAGTTTTCAGTAACTGCTTTACAGTTAAGACTTCACCTGGCGGCAAGCGCAGGTAAATACGTTCTGTACTTTGCTTCAGTAAAATTTTCTTATTTCCAAAATAATAATACTGGCTTCCACCCTGCGGTTGGGCAAACCCGCCAATACCTGTAAATAACAAAAAAATAATAAAGTACAAATATCTCATACCACAGATTTGTAGATCAAAAATGATTAATACAATGGGGCGGGGCAATCGCTGATCTCAGTTATTTTAAGGGGGAAAAAAATACCTGATTGGAGGTAGTCCGAAAATTGAAATAAACTGTATTTTCCTTCTTTATAAAACATCTCTGCTTATGAAAAACAGTAGTGTCTGTCATGCTTTGTTGAAATGTCTGCTTATTATCATTCTTAATGCTTATGCAGCAATCGGCCTGAATGCCCAACCCCGGGAGCAGGCTAAGATGGATAGTCTATTCCGTATTGTGAATCAGAAAAATGATACAGCAGCTATATCAGCTCTGCTTCAACTTAACAGTCTTTACTTCTTCCGCGGAATGTTTGACTCTGCTATTTATTATTGCCGGAAAGGCATTGACCTCTCGAAGAAAAAGAATGACTTTAAAGCTGCCAACCTTCACCTGGCCATTGGCAAATCATACTACATGAAAAGTATTAACGACAGTGCCTTACTTGCACTTGACGAAAGCAGACCATATCTTACAAATGCTGATGATGAATTGATAGTGAATTTCAACTCGGTACTGGCTTCCGTGTACCTTGATAAAGCAATGACAGACTCTGCGATCAGTATATTCCTTCAATCCATCCCTATATTGGAAAAGCCAGAGAATAAGAATTTGAAGCACCTGCTTTTTAATACCTATGCCAATATAGGAAATGTCTTTTTAAGTGAAATCCGTTACGAAAATGCCATGTCTTATTATAATAAGGCGAATGCCTATAGAGAGTATGCCCAAAGCAAAGTTCATGTGATACAGTTATATCAAAAAAAGTTTATCATTTTTAGTAACACCAGCCAGCTTAAAGAAGCTGAAAAATGCCTGGATAGTTCCCTGGCGCTGCTGAGTGATGTAAATAACCTGGAAATGAAGCAAACCATTTATGTGAATTATGGTTTTCTGTTTGAAAAAAAGCATGAATATCAAAAGGCAAAACAATGGTACCTGAAAGGGCTGGCTATTACCGACAGCCTCGATAACAAGTTTTACAGGGCCAGGATATATAACAACTTAAGCAGTGTCAGTATTTCATTAAAAGACTGGACTAATGCCCGACTCTATGCACAGGAGGCGCTTAAATCAGCCAAAACATTTACCAGCTATATTGATATAAATTATGCTTACGGAAATCTGAAACTTGTATCCAGTAATGCCGGCAACTTTAAAGAAGCCCTGAAATATGCAGAATTGCAATTCCAATATGCAGACAGCGCCAGCAACAGCGAAAGCAAGCAAAAAGTGCTTGAACTAGAAGCAAAATACCAAAATATTAAAAAAGAAAAAGAGATAGCAGACCTTAAATTAACTAACACTAAAAAAGATCTGGCCGTAATTAAAAAAAACAGACTGTTGCTAGTCGGGGGCATTACTGCTGCAGCATTACTCCTGATAGTTTCACTTTTGTATCGCAGCAACCGGCAGAAACGAATCATCGCCGAAAGAGACAAATCACTAAAGGACGAACAGATAAAATTCCTGGAAAGACAACAACAGGTAGTATCACTGCAATCAATGATTAATGGACAGGAAACCGAACGTACCCGCATAGCGAAAGATCTACATGATGGATTAGGCGGACTGTTTTCTACAATAAAAATGCACTTCAGCACATTGCAGCATGAGCGGAATGAGCTCAAAGAAGACCCTCTGTTTACCAAAAGCTATGAAATGGTAAACACAGCATCAGAAGAAGTGCGGCGAATCGCACATAATATGATGCCCGAAGTGCTGATACGCATTGGCCTGATACAGGCTGTACAGGAATTGTGCAACAGCATAAGCGCAGGTAAACTGCTAAATGCTTCGGTATTAGCCTATGGAATGAACAACCGCCTGAATTCTTCAACCGAGGTAATGCTATTCCGTATCATCCAGGAACTGCTGAACAATACTATTAAACATGCAAAGGCCACTGAAGTCATCATACAGTTTAACCGGGAAAACAACAGACTGACCGTAACAGTAGAAGACAATGGCCGGGGTTTTGATATGGCCGATAAAGGAATAGAAAAAACAGCAGGGCTTCAGTCGGTTGAAAGCCGGGTACATTACCTGAACGGGAAATTATCAATCGATTCGCAAAAGGAACTTGGCACAACTATAATGATGGATTTTTTAATTAACGACGGAAATATTTAACCAAAGGTTTTGTATTTTCATATCTGACCTATGCTTTCAGTAATTGTTATAGATGATCATCCTTTGGTAGGAAACGGTATTGCCATGATGGTAAAAGATGTAAGCTATTTGCAGATTGTCTCCATTTGCAAAAATGGGAAAGAAGGGCTTGAATACCTTGAAAATAACAAACCGGATGTGATACTTCTGGATATTAGCTTGCCTGATATTGACGGCCTTGAACTTTGCGCCCTAATCAGGAAACAGAACAAAGATGTAAAAATACTTGGACTTACCTCAACCAACGAAGCAGGTATAATAACCCGGCTGCTGGCGAATGGAGGCAACGGCTACCTGTTGAAAAATATGGAAAGAGATGAATTACTGATGGCCATAGATGAAGTAATGAACAACCGTGTTTTTCTCAGCCAGGCTGCAAACCAGAAAATACTTGAACAGTTTCAGTCAGTTGGTGATGCAGTACGCAACAGTCCTTTGCTCACCCGCAGAGAAAAAGAAATTCTTGGCTTATTGCAGGAAGGGCATACAGGTCCGCAAATTGCGGAAAAACTTTTTTTGAGTCCTTATACAGTGGAAACACACCGAAAAAACTTGATGCAGAAGCTAAACGCCAATACAACTCAGCAATTGCTGAACATAGCCCAAAAAAACAAGCTGCTTTAATAAGAATTTGTAAGCAATGCCGCAGCTACCACACCTGCAGTTTCTGTCCGCAGCCGTGTTTCGCCAAGACTTACCGGCTGAAAGCCTTGCTGCAGCGCCTGTTCTATTTCTACAGAGGCGAAATCGCCTTCGGGACCAATGAAGATGGTTGAAGAATTGAATATTTTTATAGCTGAAAGGTTAGTTCTATTTCCAGATTCATCACAGTGGGCAAAAAGTTTTCCTTCAGTATTCGTTTCTCTGATTGCAGTTGAAAATTGTGCCGGTTCATGTAACAACGGCAACCAGCATTGCTGGCTTTGAAGCATGGCACTGATGCAGATAGCGTTCATACGATCATGACGGAATTTTTCTTTTTCTGTGCGGTCGCATATCAGCGGGATAATTTCACTTATTCCAATCTCTGTGGCTTTTTCAAGAAACCATTCAAAACGGCTTGGGTTTTTGAGGAGGGAGATGGCGATTGAAATTCTTCTTGTTGCTGGTTGCTGATTACTGGTTGTCAAGACTTTGACAATACAGGTTTTCTTACTGATTTCAAAGATTTCACAGGTTAGTACATGTCCTTTGCCATCTGTCAGGTTCAGGCTTTCTCCTTCTTTCATACGGAGTACCTGCACTACATGGCGGCTGGTTTCTTCGTTTAGTGTTACCTGCTGTTCTCCGGTATAATCGCTGATATAAAAAAAGGGAAGTGCCATTTTAAAAAGAGATGCCGGGTCAGGCCCGGCATGACTTACACAAAAATAACTTTTTTGTCAAAACGGAGTTTCTTCATCATCTTTCAAATCGTTCATCCGGCTGCCGGTTTGGATAAACACTTTGGCACCGCCATCATCATCAATATCATTAACCGGTTTCCAGTTGCCGGAAAGACCTGTTGCGCCAAAACCACCGCCATCATCTTCAGTAAACTTCTGTATATGCAGCAATGCCCGCAGTTTAATTGTTTCCAAAGAACCGTTCCTGTGCTTTGCAATGCGGACATGGGTTTCGCCACGATTGTTCTCTCCCATTTCATTTTGGGTAATATCATAGTATTCTGGCCTGTACAGGAACATAACCATATCAGCATCCTGTTCAATAGCTCCCGATTCACGGAGGTCGCTCAACTGTGGCATTTTGTTACCATCCTTACCTGCACTACGGGTTTCTACAGCACGGCTTAACTGCGACAGGGCAATGATTGGTATGCTCAGCTCTTTGGCCAACCCCTTCAGGTTACGGGAAATGTTACTTATTTCCTGTTCCCGGTTGCTGTTTCTGTTTTCACCTGTTCCGCTCATCAGTTGCAGGTAGTCAATAATCACCATGCCGATGTTATGTTTGTTTTTTAAACGGCGGCATTTGGCCCTTAATTCAAAAATGTTGAGAGCCGGTGTATCATCAATAAATAACGGTGCCTGCGCCAGTCGCTGAATACCCCTGGCATATAGTTGCTTCATTTCATGCTCTTCTAATTTTCCTCTTGCAATTTTTTCCAGCCAGATTTCACTTTCGGCTGAAAGAATACGCTGTACCAACTGTCCGGCACTCATCTCCAGCGAGAATAGCGCAACCGGTGTTGATTTACTTGCATGCATCACAGCATTGCGGGCAAGATTTAATGCGAATGCTGTTTTACCCACGGCAGGCCTTGCTGCCAGAATGATAAGGTCGGTATTCTGCCAACCATAAGTTACCCGGTCAAGCGATGGGAAGCCGCTGGGCACTCCTGTTACATCTTCGTTTTTGTGACGCAGGTCTTCAATACGCTGAATTGTTTTTACAAGCACTGAGTCAATCGTATCAAAATTTTTGCGAAGGTGGTTATTGGTAATCTCGAAAAGTTTGCTTTCTGCATCATCGAGCAGGTCAAACACATCGGTTGAATCTTCATACGCATCACCAATTATTTCACCGCTGATGCGAATGAGTTCCCTTTGAATGAATTTTTGCAGGATTATTCTTGAGTGTGCTTCAATATTAGCGGCTGATACCACTGCATTGGTAAGCTTGGTAACATAGTAAGCACCGCCCACCATTTCCAGTTCTTCACGAAAGCGGAGTTCTTCAGCCACCGTCAGAATATCAATCGGCTGACTTTTGTTAGAAAGCCCCTGCATAGCCCTGAAGATGCGCTGATGTGCCTCTACATAAAAACATTCCGGTTTCAGGATTTCAACAACGGTATCAAATGCCGATTTCTCCAGCATGATGGCACCGAGTACGGCCTCTTCGAGGTCTTTGGCCTGCGGTGGTACTTTGCCATACACCATTGTCCCTAAATCAAGTGTTGATTTTCTTTTTTGCCGGCTCCTGTCTTTGTTAAGGTTCGTCAGTTCCATGTTCAGTTAAAGAGATAAAAGTGTTTTCATTGATTGTTACCAATGACTTAAGGCGCAACTCCGTCTGATATTATTGTAATCGTAACAGTAGTGCCTGTGTACGAAGTGTGGAATATTCCCGTTCAGTCAGACAGCGAAAATAAAGGTGCAAGCCCATTGAAAAGCCGATATGAAATACTTTTTCTTTCTGCACTTTTTCTTCACTTGAAATACAGGGTTATCCACAGCCGCTTTTAGTCATCCCGCATACAAATTACCAAAAAACCCAAGTAAAAGCCCGAGGAATGTTCAGGAAACTGTAAAAAAAGACTGATTCTTATCAGGCCATACAATAATTGTCCGGTACGGGAGTTATTTTTAGTGATAAGTTCTTTTTTACCCAAACCAGCTGCAACCGTACCTATTTATTTATTTAAAATTCAACATATAATGGAAACTAAGAAAAACAGCAGCCTTTCCCGCCCAGTGCTAAGTCAAGCGTTGAACAACACTACCTTATGGATTGGTCATTTCAGGCCTCATGCACAGGATAACCTTGCAGGACAAACATTTATCTGCCCTTCGGACGGTTTAGTTGATAACATCCAGGTGTTTGCCTCTGCAGTAACCCATCCCGGCGAGGTTTCGCTTACCCTTCATGAGTTTGATGCTGAAACAAAAACCTGGGGGCAAGCTATTGGCAACAGCCAGCGTATGGTAGAACAAAATGATGGCACCCACTGGCTTCGTTTTGAACTTGAACCTGTTTCGCTGAAAAAAGATGTCACTTATGGTTTCCGCCTGCAAACAGAAGACGGAATCATTGGCATTGGTGAAGCTGCCTCTGTAAACAGGCACCCGTTTACTTTTGGCCAGGCCTGGAACGGACACAGCAATAACGATAAAGGTGAATATTTCCGCTACTTCAGCCTTGCTTTTAAGGTTGAGTTGTGCGCATAGTATTTCAGGCGTTTATAAAGAACCTCCATCACCTGTTAACAAATAACCGGGGGATGGAGGTTCGTCTTTACAACACTGCTTTTTACTTTATTGCCTCAAGATATTTTCTTGAAAAATTAATTTTCATCTCTACCCAAAGAGGCAGATGATCCGACATCTGATACGTTCGCCACTCCTTATAAAACTTAGTCGTTTTCTGGCCTTTTATCTTTGGTTTATAATAAGAAAAATCGTCTTCAGTAAAAACGTAATTGAAGAAATCGAATACACCAGCCTTATCCCCCATTTCCAGATGGTCATCCTTTTTCAAAAAAGCAATCTGATCATAAAACATATCCCGCTTTACATTGGTTCCTTCAAGATTATGTTTTAGCACCCCATCATGAATTACAAAACTGGTACCTTTTGTCAATGCTTGATAAGTCTCATCTTCTCTGTTGATAATATTGAAATCGCCCAGTAAAACATAACTGTAATTATCCCACCTGCTGGCCAATTCCTTTTTCTTTTGCTTATCCTGGATCATCTTCGTTTCTCTTTCTGCTCTTTTCTTCAGAAACAATGCCGCCTCTCTGATTTCATCAATTCGTCTTTTCATTCCCGGTTTACCTTTTCCATAGTAGGCATGTGCTGTGGTAATATTGAACTTAAACCAACCCGACTGAAACGATACGATATAAGGCGTTCGGGCAAACTGCAGCGTTTTTCCCCCTTTCTTTTCTGGTAATACTAACTCGCCGGCCATGCAGGTGAATCTTACCTTACGCTTATCATAAACAAAAGCCATTCTTTCACCATTACCAGCTTTCCCTTCAGTAATATCTGAAGCAATGTAATCCCAGTCGTTTCCTAGAATTCTCATCAGTTTTTTAAATGCAGTCAAATCATCTCTAACTTCCTGTATGGCAACAATGTCAAAATGTGAAATAATCTCGGCCATGTAGTAATAAGTGCTTTCAAGACGAGGGCCATACTTTTCGGAATCAAATTCCCGAATATTCCACGTTGCCAGCAACAGTGTGTCATCTACTGTTTTCTGAGGAATTGTTTCAGATAATTTATCCTTCAACAGTACAATTCTGTCACGGATAAAAACTTTTTCATCACTGATTTGGGGATTGTGCTTAAGGCCAGGATAGTAAGGCATAAGGTTAATTTTAATGGTTAATACATTTCAGTAACCATATAAAGTTCGGGAAAAGATAGTATGAAAACAATCTTAGACGGGATAATGATTAAAAGATAACATCAGTTCCTCACCATTTCCTTTGCATTTTCAATGGCGGCTGCTGTTGGCTTTTCTCCGCTTAGCATTTTGGCAATGGTTATTATTCTTTCTTCTGTGGTAAGAAGACGGATATTAGTCTTCACCGAGTCGTTCACAATCTCTTTATAAACAAAGTAATGTGCATCCGCCTTGCCTGCTATCTGTGGTTGATGCGTAATGCATATAACCTGCAGTTGTGCAGAAAGCTCCTTCATGATGATACCTACCTGCCTGGCCGCTTCGCCCGAAATACCTGTGTCAATTTCATCAAAAATAAGTGTGGGTAAATCCACCGACCGGGCCACCAGCGATTTGATACAAAGCATCAGCCTGCTTAACTCGCCACCGCTGGCTACTTTACCTACTGGCAAAAATTGACCGCTGCGATTGGCATCAAATAAAAAGGCGATACTGTCAGTACCTGTGTTGTTCAATTCAGTGTGACCAATTTCCACCTTCAGTTTTGCATTGGGCATACCCACCTGAACGAGGAGTTTGTTCACTTTTTCTTCCAAAGGCTTAACCTGTTTACGGCGGGCATCACTTATTTTTCCCGCAAACAATTTGGCTTGCTCCATCAGCATTGCAGCTTCTTTTTCCTTCTGGTGAATAGCATCATCAATATGCAGAACTGCCTGCAGTTTTTCCTCAAGTTGATTTTTAATTGCAATCAATTCAGCGGTAGAATTAACGCCATGCTTTTTTTGCAACCTGTAGCCCAGCGAAAGCCTTTCATTCAGCTGTTCTATCCGCTGGGAATCATAATTGATATGGCTGCTGATATGATCCACATCACCGGCAATATCCTGCAATTCGATTTGAGCCGATTGCAGCCTGCCTATCAATGCCGGCAGGTCATTGTGAAATGAAGAGTAAACACTCAACTGGTTCAGCAGCAATTTTAATTGTTGTACAAGCGGTGTTTCACTTTCCTTGAGGTCGTAGTACGTTTTATCCAATGCTGCTTTTATACCTTCGGCGTTGTTCAGCATTTTCAGCTCGGCATCAATATTTTCCAGTTCATTTTCTTTGAAGCCAGCCTCCTCCAGTTCGTGGTACTGAAAACGGTTGTAATCAGCCTCTTTGTCAAACTGAGATTTTTGTTCCTTTAATACCTCAGTTTCCTTTTTTACCTGCTGCCAATGATAAAATATTTGCTGATACTCTTCCAGCAAAGAAGCATTACCTGCCAGTGCATCCAGTACCTGACGCTGAAAACCTGTTTCACCCAGTTCAAGAGTATCAAATTGCTGGTGCAGGTCAACAAGTAAATGGCTGAGTTCGTTTAGTTGGGAAAGAGTAACAGGGGTATCATTAATAAAAGCCCTTGACTTTCCGGCAGGGCTGATTTCACGGCGTACGGTAAGCTCTTCCAGCACATCAAAATCGTTTTCTGTTAGAAACAGATGGATGTCTTTTTTATTCTTTACCACAAAAACACCTTCTACAATACTTTTTTTATCCTTATTCAACAATGAAGAGGAATCTGCCCGGTC
>CALLZY010000044.1 GCA_937858715.1 uncultured Chitinophagaceae bacterium
GAACTCATCATCTCCTCATGGATTATTACCTATGGCCATGCTGCCACTCCGCAGGTAACAAAACAAATCCGGGAAGAGATTGAAACCATGTGGAACGAACCAGGAGCCACCATTTACCTGCACAAACAAAACTGGCAGGTGCGCTTCCGCATTAATGCACTGCACAAAGAAGACCTGAAGCCCGAAGAAGTATATTACAATACCAACCCGCAATACAATTACTTCCGGATTGAAGAATATGCACAGGGCAATATCTCTTTCGTGGATGGCCTGGGCTGCAACACCGGCTATTTCAAACTCGACAACCTGTACAAAGGCAGCACCACTGCCGCCCATGAGTATGGCCACACATTGGGGCTTGAGCATCCGGAGGATATTGATTACCGGGGCAAGGGTGTGCCCGGCATTATGTTTCCCCGCGGCACATTGGTTGACCCGCAGTTTCAGTACGAGCCCGATAAACCTGCCGGTACCAAAGGCGGCACCATGCACCCCATGTACCGCAGGGTGCACCAGACCGATGTTGATTTGCTCCGGCTGCACCGGCTCAGTTATAATAATAAGGTAGCTGTAATTGGCGAGTTCACTTCACTCTGGCATGAGGCGCACCTGCCGCCCGACAACTGATAAGCAGGAATATCTTTTAACACTACACCGTCTTATGTTCTGTATGTCATGCCGGGACTGACCCGGTATCTTCTTTTTCTTTCAGCATTTGTTTTATTGCTTTTAAGCAGGGCAACGAAAGCTGCTGTGCAAAACCTATGGCGAGGCATGCAAGGTGCCAACCATTTTTATTTATGATTATACACTGCCGCTTATCTGGCTGGCGAGCTGTTGCAGTTGTTTGAATGGTATGGTGGAGAGGGTTTCTTTTACGCTTGGGGCCGGGGTGGTGTGGCGGAGGCTATGCAGCGGGTGGTCTTCTGGCAGGGGGTGACTGGCTGATGGTGTGTAAGCGAGTATGTCGTTGGGCTCGCAGACGAGGACACGGCAGATAAGCTCGATGTGGTCTAACCGGAGGACACGGACCTGGTTGCTGAGGATGCGGTGGGCAGTGTGCCTTGCGATGCCTGCTTTTACCAGGAATGTGTAGGGATTGCTGATGCTGCGGGCCTTAAAAACGGGGGCTAAGTTGAATGATAGCATAGATAAGGTGTTTATAGTTAAAAAGATGATACCAAAAATAGAAACAAAACTGCTAAAAGATGAAACAAACATGAGAGAAGTTAAAACAACACCGCTAAAAGGTAAAACAACATTGAAAAAAAGTGAAACAATACCGCTAAAACATAAAAGTAAGTGAGCAGAACCTGAAACAACATTGAGAGAAGTTAAAACAAACATGAGAAAAGGTGAAACAACACCGCTAAAACATGAAACAAAACTGCCAAAAGGTGAAACTAATCTGCTAAAAACTGAAACTAACCTGTGAAAAGATGAAACTGGGGAGGGTTTGGCGGGTGGAGGGTTTGCTTATCAAGGTGGGTTTAGTGCAGGTGGACGTAGAAATGCCTTTTCCTGACTGGCATCTCCCCCTGTTACCCGTTCCCGCCCATGTCTGCCGTGAGTGGTAATGTGTGTTGGCAGGCGACATTGGGCAACTGCAAAGCAAGAAGGCCATAGTTATTAACTTTACCTAATGCCAGTACGCCGGGATATACCGTATAATCAGGGTTTATTCTTCATCACCTTCACCTGCTACAAATGGTTGCCCTTAATTGCACAAACTGATGGCTACGATGCAGTGTATAAATGGTTTGATTACTTAAAGCAACAGGGGCATGAAGTAACGGGCTATGTTATTATGCCAAATCATGTTCATGTGATGATAGACTTTTCTGCGTCTGCAAAAAAACTGAATACAGTTATTGGCGATGGCAAACGATTTATGGCCTATAATATTATCAACAGGCTCAGGCAGAAGAATGAAACAGAAACACTCCAATTGCTGGAGCAGGCAGTAAAGTCTAAAGACAGGAAGAATGGCCACCGGCATGAAATATGGAAAGAGTCTTTTGACTGGAAATATTGTGAAACAGCGGCATTTGCTTATCAGAAACTATTGTACATTCACAATAATCCGTGTACGGGCAAATGGAACCTTGCTGCCGATATAACAAAGTATGAGCATAGTTCGGCGAGGTTTTATATTTCTGGTAAGCATGCTGGGTATGAGGTCAAGGATGTAGAGGAGGTGTTGAGGAAGATAGAAGAAGGTAAGAGGTCATAAATCCCGGCGTCCCTGCCTGGCACAAATCCACAGCACGGGAGACGACGGG
>CALLZY010000045.1 GCA_937858715.1 uncultured Chitinophagaceae bacterium
GGATGGGTATAATAAAAAAGCGGGGCAAAGAATTGCCCCGCTTTGCGCTGATATGCTTTGAGGGTTAAGGCCTGATTGTTTTAAAGTTGATACTGTTTACCTGTTCGTACTGGGGTGAACCTGCGCCAAAGAGTGATTTGATATATTTTTTGACATTTATAGCAAGCGGGACCAACCCGGTGAGCTGATTATACAGTGTCTCCTCACGGGAGATGCGGCTGTTGCTCCAGGCGGTGTATGTACTTGAGACCGCTGAATTGGTGGTTTGCAACACGCCGAGTTTGGTGGCGAGTGCTGTCAGGTTAATATCTGTTTCGTTTGGTGCGTAGGCCGGAATGGTGGTGAGCAGGTTAATGAGTTTTGCGAAGTGCTCCATTAACTGGTCGTAACTCTGCTGTGATGCGGAAATTGTTTTACCGGCAGGTGGCGTATCGCCGGGGTTGGCGGGAGGCGGTGTGTCTGCTTTGGCAGCCCGCTGGCCCTGCAACTTTCTGTTGATGGTGCGGGCATCTTTTACTGTTTCGGCATCTGCACCGGCGGCCTCGAGTGCATTGACAGCCCTGGTGCAGAGGGGAAAAAGTTCTGCAAAGGCTGACATGCGCATATTGACGGCATTGTTGAAAGTGGTTTGGGCAGCAATAACACCGTTGAGAGCTGTGCGGGCATCTGTAAGCTTGGTGCTGAGGCTGGCGACCGAGAGTGCCGTGGATGCGGGATTGTAAGTTGGGTAACTGGTGCAGAAGTTGATAAGGTCTTCGAAGTTTGCTACATTCTTAGCATGTCCTGTTTCGTTGATTGCAGGCATAATGGTAAGGTTTAAAAGGTTAAATAATTAATGAATTTCAAAAATATGGGGAATGAACGAACCGGACAATACCACAAAAGTGGTATTCTTTTTTGGGTGGCAGAACAAATGATTAACCACGGCGGACACAGATTGAGGCACAGCGGAAAGGCAAAGATTAACAGCCGGATGACGGAAGTATTGCCAGCTTTTGCAAAGCTGATGCTTCGTTATAAACGAAGCATAACTATCCTGATATTTTTATTTTCTTATGGGGTGGAAGACTAAGGAGAACTAGGAACTGGGGTTGCATCATTTGTTTATGTTTTTTTCAAGTAATTCAATTTCAAGTTCACTTAGTCCGTATAGCTTATAAAACAATTTGTCAATTTCATTTTCAAATTCGATGATATCTACATTAACATCTTTATTTTTTAGTTTTAAAATATTTTTTGCAAGCGATGCTATTTCTTTTTGTTGTTCAATACTTGCATTTACAACAGGTAATGCTCTCACTGATTTAGGATAAGTATGGGATGTTTCTCCTTGCAAACTTTCAGTTGAAAATCTGTTTTTGAAATAAAATGTCACAATTGAAGAAAGAAGTTGACTTAAAACAAAATTCAGGTCATATTCTTGGTCCGTTACTTCGTAACCAAAGTAAGTTTTCTCTGGTAAGACATTTTTCAAAGAAGAAAATAAAGCTGCAATGACACATCCATCGTCAGTATAGTAGCCATTGTTATCAAAAGTTGCTGCTACTCTGTGACCTTTGTCGGATATTTTTCTAGTTAACAATTTTTCAGTTTCAAATAATTCTTCAAAGCGAGAACCATACATTTCGTCTTTTCTGTAGTCAAGCCAAAGGTTTCGATATGCAAGTTCCCATCTATGAACATCTTTACCCTCTACAAATTTTTTACTATTCCCTTTCTTAATCTTACCAACTACCTCGTCTTTCTTAAAACTACCTTTTATTTTGCTTGAAACTTGTGCACCATAGTTTACATAGCAGATATTTCCTAATCTGTATGAATTTGCTTCAATCTTTTCAAGCAAACTGGAAATGTTGTTATCGGAATTGGTGTTAAACCTGTAATCGTTTGACTTTCGCCACTCGGTTTTGTTAATTGTATTTTTAAAATCAATTCTGAACTCTGCTGTATTTGTTTCAAAAATGTCAACATTTGATTTAATATTCGGAGCATTCTTAAACAGATAAATTATTGTTCTTCTTGCAACCTCATCAAACACATTACTTGTTTCAAAGAGAGTGATATTTAATAACTCCATTTCATCAAGAAGATGTTTTCTCAATGATGCTGCGTATTTCTCTCGTAAGAATGGATTTGGAATTATGTATGTGTTATAAGAATTAGGTTTTCCGATTTCAATGGAAAGAAGAATGAAAGCCATATACAAATCCCAATGTCCCGTCAGTATAGAACCATTCTTAACAATGTTTTTAATAGCTTCTCTTTGCTTCTCATCATTTTCGTGCATTTCCCAAGCACTTATATACGGTGGATTTCCAATAACCACATCAAAGCCCACAAAATCACCATCGTCATTCAGGACTTCAGGGAATTCAAAACGCCATTCAAAAGCGTTTTCAAAAATCTTGTTATTCTCTATTTCAAGGATTATTCTTTCAGCCTCTTCTTTCTTCTTAGTCGCCGTCTCAAGTTCTTTATACAGTTTTGGCGATATTTTTTCGCCAAAAGCCTTTCTGTTATTAATGTCGGTAGCAATTTTAACAACCAAGCCTCTGTATTTTACAACATCTTTTGCTTCTTTATTCCTAAAACTCAATTCAGATACAAAATCATTTTTTATAGTGGAAATAAGGCTTGTCATTTCTTTTTTTTGTTCCTTATTTTCAGCGTTCCGATATGTGTCAACCGCAATTCGATAACTATCGATTGTCCATTTGCTTTTTTTGAGGGCTTGTTTCAGATCGGCATCAATGGCAAAACGGCTAATCAATGAATTGCCACATTTAATATTGATGTCGATGTTAGGAAGGGTTTCCAGTTCTGTACTGTTTTTGTAGTAAGCGTTTTTCAGGAGCTCAATCCACAGACGCAAGCGGCAGATTTTAACTGAATTGGTATTGATGTCAACGCCAAAAAGGCAATTCTCAATAATGGTTTGTTTTTCGTGGAAAAGCGTTTCCTGTATTCGCTGACTTTCTTTGCTGGCGGGATTGTACTCAAATAGTTCGCCTTCTTCGTCTGTTAGAATCAATTCATCATTCACCACTTCTGCCTGATATTCTTTCAGTCGTTTACCGTTTCGGTCTTGAAGTATTTTCAAGTCATTTTTAACGGCAATAATTTCATTAAGCGCTGAAACCAGAAAGTGACCTGAGCCAACGGCAGGGTCGCAAATTTTGATGCTGTTTACAATGTTGTTGGCTTCTTTGCGGTCTTCAATTTTGTCGTACAGTTCTTCAATGCTGCTGCAGTTCCATTTTTTTGTTTCGTTGAATTTCTGCACAACAGCTTTGCGAATGGTTTCACGACACATATACATGGTGATGAAACCCGGAGTGAAAAAGGAGCCGTCTTTGTAGCCGTTTATTTTCTCGAAGATTAATCCGAGCACAGAGGCATTAATGAGTGTCTTGTTATCTTCCTGTATTTCTTCTGAACCTTCGCTGCTGAAATCGTAAGCGTTCAAGAATTCAAACAGATATTCCAGTGTAGTCAGGTTTCCCGTTCTTTTTTTACCGTGCCCGTCTTTTAATACGGTAGTGGGGATGATTGGTATTTTCCTGTCATCTTTCAGGTTGCTGATAAACAAGGTGACCTGTTCAATATCTGTAGGTTCAAAAAGGGAACTGTTCAGATAGGGAACTCTTTCGAAGGTTTTATTTACATCATCGTTTCTTTCATTATGCTTACGGGCAAGGACTTGAAAAAACAAGCTGTTGAGGTCGTCGTAGCTTTTTATTTTATCAAGGTTCAGAAACGAATATGATTTGTCGCCTTTGTGATAGTTAATAAGCTGGGCTTCGAGCAACTTTAAAAACAGTATCCGGTTTATCCAGGTGATGGATAGCTCAAGTGCGATATTGAAGAGGCGTTCCTGGGTGTTGCTGCCGAACTGATTTGGTTTTTCGAGCCGACTCAATTTATCTAAACTATCCAGTTGAATAATGGCATTTTCCAGCAAAGTGCCAGTATGCCGTTCGCCGGATTTATTTCTGCCAATAAGTTTTTTACTGCCTTCTTTTGTTTCGGACAAACCAATTATGTGCAGCAATTCGGTATAGAAGCGTTTATCAAGACTGTTGCTGTCGTTGGTGAATGGAAGTTTTAATAGATGCTCAGGCGATAGCAGTTTGAATAAAGCAATCAGCGAATTGTCATCTTCTTTGTTGGTATTGCGTAAGGGCTTTTGATAATCCTGCAGGTTGAAGTAAGTAAATTCAATCTCTGCGGTGATACTATCAATAAAAGGTCTGGCAACCTGGTTGTAGAAGAAGTCGGTTTTAGTGTCGGCCAATCGTCCGCTTTCAAAGTCGTTGAATTGTTTTACGAGATTTTTGTTTTGGGCAAAAAGCCTGTCGAAAAGGGTGGCATCAAAAATGAACCACTCGTTTATGTTGGTGGCAATTAAATGTTTTACCTCAAGGTTTTTATAGGTAATCCTTTCCCTTAAATAGTATAGTACTAATTCCTGAAGAGCTTTTTTATTGAGAGTGTCCTTTGAGAGCATTTCAGCCGTGTTGGATGGCCGTTTTGCCTCAATGATTACTCCAACATTGCTATTTGTGTCTTTTGATAAATGAATAACAAGGTCTTTCTTGTCTTTTGTGTTAATGGCATTGGTTTCACGAAAGTATGTGTCACGAAGAAAATCCCGGATGTCATTTTTTAAATGCTCCTCGCTTTCATCTTTGGGTCTTTGTTCAACAATTTTAATCTTGTCAAGAAGCTGGATAAGATTGGTTTTGAAGCTTTCAATTTCAGCTCTATTGGGTTTGACCTTTAAGAAGGCTTTGTTCAGTGCCTTTCTTGGGGACTTCGTTATCGGTGTCATCTGATATTATAGTCAGGTTAGTATAATCGGCAATTTAAGCATTTATAGTATGTGTATTAATGCAATGTGTTTTAGGCCGAGTAAAAGGCAAGTTGAGCATATTTATCTTGTACTTCTGGTTTTGCCCCCCCTGTCCATTCCCCCCCGCAATCGTTCCCGACCCGGAATTACCCTTTCGAGATGCGAAATTTCGCTGTACGAAGCCCCCTTTACCGCCCTGTTTTAGAACCTTTTGAGGTACTTTTGCGTTAGAAACAGAGACCAACATTATTAATGAATTGATTATGTTACAATTCCCTATATATCTCGACCATAACGCCACCACACCCTGCGACCCACGGGTGGTGGACGCCATGATTCCGTATTTCACCCAGAGCTTTGGCAACGCCGCCAGCCGCAACCATCCGTTTGGGTGGCAGGCCGAAGAGGCGGTTGACTATGCCCGTGAGCAGGTTGCCAAATTAGTGGGTGCCGATCCGAAAGAAATCATCTTTACCTCCGGTGCCACCGAAGGTGATAACCTGGCCATAAAAGGGGTGTATGAAATGTATGCCAGCAAGGGCAACCACATCATCACCTGCAATATTGAGCACAAGGCAGTACTGGATACCTGTAAGCATATAGAAAAAGAGGGCGGCGAGGTGACTTACCTGAAAGTAAAGCCCAACGGCCTGATTGACCTGGCCGAACTGGAAGCCGCCATCAAACCAACCACCATCTTAATCGCCATCATGTATGCCAACAACGAAATTGGCACCGTGAACCCGGTGAAAGAGATCAGCGCCATTGCCCGCAAGCACGGAGTATTGTTCTTCAGCGATGCGGTGCAGGCCGTGGGTAAGGTTCCGGTGGATGTAAACAAAGACGGCATTGACCTGCTGACCTTCAGTGCCCACAAAATGTATGGCCCTAAGGGTGTGGGTGCATTATATGTACGCCGCAAAAACCCAAGGGTGAAAGTGACAGCACAGATTGACGGCGGTGGCCACGAAAGAGGCATGAGAAGCGGTACGCTGAATGTACCCGGCATTGTGGGTTTTGGCAAGGCCTGTGAAATTGCCCGTACTGAAATGGCAGAGGAAACAGCGAGGGTGAGTAAACTGCGGGATAAACTGGAGAACGCATTGCTGCAGGTGGAAGAAAGCTACCTGAACGGTGATAAGGAACAGCGCCTGCCGCATGTTACCAATATCTCTTTCAAGTATGTGGAAGGAGAAGGGCTGATGATGGGCTTTAATAAAAACATTGCGGTATCGTCGGGCTCGGCCTGTACGTCTGCATCGCTGGAGCCCTCGTATGTGTTAAAGGCATTAGGCCTGGGTGATGACCTGGCACACAGTTCGCTGCGTTTTGGATTGGGCCGCTTTACCAAAGAAGAAGAGATTGACTACACAATAGAACAGGTAACGAACACGGTAAACAAGCTGCGGGAGATGAGTCCGCTGTGGGAAATGTATAAAGAGGGAATTGATTTGAATACGATTGAGTGGGCGCACCACTAAGTTGATAAGTTGACTGGTTGATAAGTTTACAAGTTTGTATCACCCGGTCACTAACCTTGTTAACCTTTGAACTTGTGAACTTTTAAACTTATTACAATGGCATACAGCGAAAAATTAATTGACCACTACCAGAACCCCAAGAATGTGGGTACGCTGGACAAAAGTAAAAACAGTGTGGGCACCGGACTGGTGGGTGCACCGGAGTGCGGCGACGTTATGCGTCTGCAAATCGAGGTGGACGAGGCTACCGGTATTATTAAGGATGCCAAGTTTAAAACCTTTGGCTGTGGTTCGGCTATTGCTTCTTCATCAGTGGCTACAGAGTGGCTGAAAGGAAAATCAATAGACCAGGCAGTAACGATTGACAATATGGACATCGTGGAAGAGCTGAACCTGCCGCCGGTAAAAATTCACTGCTCGGTACTGGCCGAAGACGCTATTAAAGCAGCGATAAACGACTACCGCAAGAAAAACGGCATGGAAGAACTTAAATTTGAGGAAGGAGTGGTGCATTAAGGCCTCCCCAAACCCCTCCGCAGGAGGGGCTTAAGTGTCCTAAAGAACAGAGATAAACGTATGAGCACAGAGAATACATTAGTAGCGGAGAAAAAAGAGACGGCCATTTTCGTAAGTGATAAAGCGAAGGTGAAGGTGAAGCAGCTGCTGGCAGATGCCGGTGTGGGTGATGACCCTTCTTACTTTTTGCGGGTAAGTGTGGTGGGCGGTGGTTGCTCGGGCCTTAGCTACAAGCTGGATTTTGACAACGAGATTAAACCCATGGACCAGGAGTTTGAAGATAACGGGGTGAAGGTGGTTACAGACCTGAAGAGTTTCCTGTACCTTGTTAATACCACTCTCGATTTCTCAGACGGGCTGAATGGTAAAGGTTTTTACTTTACCAATCCCAATGCAAGCCGCTCATGCGGATGCGGTGAGAGTTTCTCAGTATGATTAATCCCTTCGGAAACAGATAATAAAGGCCTCCGCAACAGCGGAGGTTTTTTTATACGATAAGACCTCACCCCAAGCCGGCTTTTCAATAGCAGTATGGAACACGGATGAGACAGACAGAACGCCTGCCTACCGGCAGCCGGGATGAACACAGATTATTTCTGCTGCGCAGAAATCAGGGATAATAAGTATAAATGCCATGGACAACGGAGCTATGGTTGACAAATGCTATTCGATAACTAAACGTTGGGCGGGCAGCTGCCTGTCGTTGCCAAGTTGCAGGGAGTAAATGCCTGAGGGCAAAGAAGGCAATGAAAGAGTAGTGCGCAAACTGCCGCTGCTGTGATATACTGCTGACCGGTGCACCACTTGTCCTGTTATATTGCTGATAAGAACAGGGTAAACACCTTTTGGCAGATCGGGGCCATACAGGGTTACCTCACCACTGGCCGGGTTGGGATAGATGCAGAAAGAGCCGCTGGTGTTTTCCAGTATGGCCTGCTGGCTGTATTTAGGTTCGCCGTTGCGGCGGATAGCTTTGATGCGGTAAAAGTTTTTTCCCCGCAGGGGATTGTTATCGGTAAAACTGTAGCTGGCAAAATCTTTTGCCTGCTGTGCGGAAACGGTGCCGATGGTGGTGAAGCTGGTGCCATTGGCAGAACGTTCGATGGTGTATTGCAGGGCTTCGAAGTCCTGCGCCACTGTCCACTGCAGCAGTGCCTGTCCGTTGTTCCATTTGGCGGTGTTGGCGAGGAAAGAGAGAGGGAGGATGACCCAGGGCTGTGTGTAAAAAATATCGTAACCCGGATTATTAATCGAGGACAGATTGAAACTGCATTTAAGGTTAGAAGCAATACCCGGATATCCAATTGTGTTGGGGTCGCCGGGAATACACTCATTGGAAGCATAACCGTTTCCATCAGTAATCAATACAAAAAAACGAGCCCTTTTGCCTACTTGTATACCCGGTGTGACTGTGTAAGGAATAGCTAACTCAATTCCATACAAAGGGAAATTTGTTGCATCATATCCGTCTTTATAGGCGAATGTTAAATTTCCTGAACCTCCTGTCCAGGCCGCAACTGGTCCGGAAAAAGGGACGCCATTTTGACCATTCGGTGCAGGTGTACTTCCAATGAATTGTTCCTGGTAATAACCTTGCGGAGAGTTTCCAAATCTCATTCCATCTAAAAAAAAACCGATCATTTGTATATCCTTTATTAAATGCGAATGCATAATCGAGGTTAAAGTTATCATCCATTTTGGAACTGGCTAAACCGCTACTGGAGGGACAACTTCCGGAGGGATTCGTTAAAAAAACTCCCAGCGTACTGGTAATACCTCCTGCCAGGGTATTCGTATGATCAACACCGCTGTAGTTATCACAATCAATAAAAAGTACAATATTATTTTTAACAGAAACATTGGATTCAAGGATACCGGTAATTCCAATATAAAGAGTTGACGCATCGGAGTAGTACTTAAGGACTCCTAAATTGTTTTGAGATCCAAAACCATCATTACTATTTGCAACACCGATGGACTGCCACTCCGGGTCATCCATCACCCCATCAATTACAATCTGTGCCTGTGCCCAAACAGGGAAAAGAATTAAAACAAATTTGGCAAGCAGCTTCATCGCAGATTCTTTAGTTTTGTTGGCAGCAAAATAAATAATATTCCTATAGCTAATCCGGGTGTTAATAACTATGTGGTCAGTATGTAAAAAAGAGCTTCGCCAGTTTTTCAGCAGCCTGACTGGCTATATCGCCATCGTGGTGTTTCTGCTGGTAAACGGGCTGGTACTGTTTGTCTTCGACGATAATGTCTTCGACTTTGGCTATGCCACCCTCGACCGGTTTTTTCAACTGGCCCCCTGGATATTGCTGCTGCTGATTCCTGCCATTACCATGCGCAGCTTTGCCGAAGAGTTTAAAACAGGTACTTACGAAATATTGCAGACAAGGCCCCTGAGCCGCTGGCAGATTGTGTGGGGCAAATACATGGGTAGTTTTATTGTGGTGGTGATTGCCCTGCTGCCTACGCTGATATACATTGTATCCTTACAAAAGTTGTCGGCCACCGGTGGTATTGATATGGGTGCCACGATTGGTTCTTATATCGGGTTGTTTTTCCTGGCGGCTGTGTTTACCGCTATCAGCATTTGCTGCAGCAGTTTTACCAATAATTCGGTGGTGGCCTTTATTGCTGCGCTGATCGGTTGCGCCCTGCTGTATTACGGTTTCAGTGCCATCAGCAAGCTGCCTGCATTAGCCAACGGCGCTGACTATTATGTGGAGATGCTGGGCATTGACTTTCATTACCGCAGCATCAGCCGCGGACTGATAGATACCAGGGATATAGTGTACTTCGGCAGTATGATATTTTTATTTCTCGCTATAACCAACAGAAATATTTTAAAGAGATAAGATGAAGGGAGCAATAAATAAGGTGTTTGCATCAAAGTTCTGGTGGCTGTTGCTGCTGGCAGGTTTGTTTGTCATTAATTTCCTGGCCTCGCAGTTTCATGCCCGCTTCGATCTGACAAAGGAAAAGCGGTACACACTGAGCAAGGCCACCCGCAATTTGGTAAAGGGGCTGGAGGATGATGTGCAGATAGATGTATTTCTGAAAGGGGAGTTTCCTTCGGGCTTTCGTAAGCTGGCCAATACCACGAAAGAGTTTTTAGGATTACTGAAAGATATTAACGGTTCTAAAGTTCATTACCGGTTTATCTCTCCGCTTGATGAAATGCCGGATGGAAAACAATGGGGCGATACACTGGTGAAACTGGGTGCAGTACCAATTAATCTTACTGTACAAAAGAAAGCAGGGGAAAGCAGTAATATAATTTTCCCGGTGGCACTGGTAACATATAATAACAGGCAATCGCTGGTAAACCTGTACCCCGGAGCCAGTGGCCGCATTAGCCAGGAGGAGATCAACAGTGCTGAAGCGCTGATGGAATACCAGTTTGTTAAGACGCTTGATAAGATTACTGCAGAAAAAAGGCCAGCCATTGCTTATGCTGTTGGTAATGGCGAGCCTGCCAATGAAAGGGTGTATGACCTGGAACAGACTTTAATAAAAGAGTACCAGTTTGGTCCTTTTGATATTTCTAAAGGTGCGGTTCCTGCAAAGGCAGATGTGCTGATGATTGTAAAACCCACCGCTCAGTTTACCGAAGATGAACGGCTGAAGATTGACCAGTTTGTAATGCGTGGCGGCAAACTGCTGTGCTTTATTGATAACCTGATTGCCGAACAGGACAGCTTAGCCATAAAGCCGGAAACAATTGCTTATGACCGCAACCTGAACCTGACGGATTTATTCTTCAAATACGGACTTCGCATTAATCCCGACCTGGTGATGGATTTGCAGTGCGACCTGATACCAATGGTGGTGGGTGGCACTATGGAGAATCCGCAGTTTGAATTCATGCACTGGAATTACCATCCCATTCTCACTGCCGGCAACAGTTCTATGAACAAGGGGCTGGGCTATGTATCGTCAAGGTTTGTTAACTCGATTGATACAATTGCCTCTAAGGGAATAAAGAAAACGCCGCTGCTGGTAAGTTCACCCAACTCAAGAATCATCAGCACTCCGGCACTGATAAGCCTGAACGAAAACAGGAATGCGCCGGAAGATGAAAAGTTCAGACAAAATGCAATACCGGTTGCCATGCTGCTGGAGGGGAAATTCACTTCATTGTTCCGCAACAGGATTATGAAGGCACAGTTAGACAGCCTTGCTGCGCAGGGAATCAGTTTTAAAGATGAGTCGCCGGATAATAAGATGATAGTGGTGGCAGACGGCGATATAGTATTGAACGATGTATTGCCCAACCAGGGGCCGATACCGATGGGTTTTAATAAATATACTTATTCAGAATACCTGAACCAGGGTGAGAATGGCAAATACTTTTTGCCAACCGCCAACCGTGACTTCCTGCTTAATTGTGTGGAATACCTGGTTAATAATCCTGCTATCAGCGAAACAAGAAACAAAGACATTGTGCTGCGGCTGCTTGACAGTAAAAAAGTGGAAGCGCAGAAAAGCACCTGGCAAATGATAAATATTGCCCTGCCGGTAATGCTGGTAATCCTTTTTGGCTGGCTGTACCAGCAGTTAAGAAAAAGGAAATACGCTGCTTAAATTTTCGGTTCACTAGTTTTAAGCTGCAACTGGCCACTTAAAAACCTTAACCCCAAACCTTCTTTAGTATCTTTGCAGACTAAATGTTGCTGAATGACACATGAACAGATTACATACCTCGTTTTTGGAATAGTTTTAGTGCTGGCGATAATCATTGACCTGGGTTTATTTACAAAGAAGAATGCAACGATTTCTCTTAAAGAAGCCTTTTGGACTAGTGTATTCTGGATTGTGCTTGGACTTTCGTTTGGGATTTTTGTCTGGTACGAACAGGGACAGGAATCAGCATTGGAGTATTACAGTGCTTATCTTATGGAGAAAAGTCTGAGCATTGACAATATTTTTGTGTTTGTACTGATATTTTCGGCATTTGGAATTAAGGAAAAGTATTATGGCCGGGCATTATTTTTGGGTGTATTGATGGCTATAGTTTTCCGTGTAATATTTATTACAGTGGGAGTTGTGCTGGTTGATAAATTTCACTGGATATTATATGTTTTCGGGTTATTCCTTGTTTATACCGGGATAAAAATGTTTACTTCTACACATGAAGAAGAGTTTAATCCTCATGAAAGTAAAGTGTATGGGTTCCTTAAAAAGTTTTTACCACTAGTTCCGCATGACGGCGGAGGCAAATACATCATCAGGGAAAAAGGCAAACCAGCCTATACCACATTGTTTGTGGTTGTGATAATGCTTGCCGCCATTGATATTGTTTTTGCGGTGGATTCAATACCTGCTGTAATGGGTATATCAAGGGATAAACTTGTAATTTATACTTCAAATATTTTTGCCATTTTGGGGCTCAGGTCTCTGTTCTTTCTGCTACGTGGTGCAGTGTCAAAATTTGAGTATCTGCAACAGGGTATTTCTGTTGTGCTTGTTTTTATCGGATTAAAAATGCTTGGTGAACACTGGATTAATCAATGGGTTGATAAAACAATACAGGTGTTTATTTCTCTGGGCATTATTATGCTTTGTATCAGTGTTTCAATAATGTATTCCGTTTTTATTAATAAAAAAGGCCTGCCCTCAGAAGTACCGCCGGAAAAATAAATGGAAAACATCGGTGTTTGAATATTCTATAAGTAATATTGCCCGTGTTATATCAGCGGAGTCTTTCATCAGTGATGATGCTACTGTCAGTCACTTATTGTTCGACAGCCGGAAAGTATTTTCACCGGCCTCCTCTTTATTTTTCGCTTTAAAAAGTCAGCGGCGCAATGGCCATCAGTTTATAGCAGACTTGTATAAAAAGGGTGTCAGGAGCTTTGTGGTAAGTGAAAGACAGCCGGAAGAAAAATACCCCGGGGCCAATTTTTTATTAGTTATTGATACGCTGGATGCATTGCAGCATGTGGCGGCCCATCACAGAAAACAATTTTCCATTCCTGTAATTGGTATTACGGGCAGTAATGGCAAAACGATTGTAAAGGAATGGTTGTACCAGTTGCTGCATACGGATTATAATATAGTTCGCAGTCCCAAAAGTTTTAATTCACAGATTGGCGTGCCGCTGAGTGTGTGGCAGATGAACGAAACGCATACACTGGGCATATTTGAAGCAGGTATTTCGCAGCCGGGTGAAATGGTAAGGCTGGAAAAGATTATTCAGCCAACCATTGGAGTGCTTACCAATATCGGCGAAGCACATGCCGGTGGTTTTGCTTCGCAGGCAGAAAAGGAAAGGGAGAAAAGAAAACTGTTTATCAGCGCCACCTTACCGGAGTCACTTGATATTATTGCGGTAAAGAAAACCGTTTCGGGCACAGAGATAATTGCCCGCCGGACAGATGAGGCAAATGAAATTTCAGTATCTATTCCGTTTACGGATGAAGCCTCGGTGCAAAATGCCATTACCTGCTGGCAGGTGATGCTGCACCTGGGTTATGATAATGCTGTGATTGCTGAAAGAATGAAAGAACTGCTGCCGGTGAATATGCGGCTTGAGCTGAAGAAAGGCATTAATCATTGTTCTATTATTAATGATAGTTACAGTGCCGACCTGAGTTCTCTTGAAATTGCCCTTAATTTTCTGGCACAGCAGGGCGGGCATGAGAACCGTACGGTTATTTTATCTGATTTCCTGCAGGCAGCAGTTCCTGACAGAAAATTATATGAGGCCATTGCTGAAAGTATGGTGGTGCAAAAGGTGACAAGGTTTATAGGTATAGGAGAGAAGATTAAAGCTGCATTCGAAGAAATGACGGAACAGCAGGAGTATCCCTTTACTGTTTTACTTTTTTCATCCGTTGATGCTTTCCTGGAACAGATCAGGACATCTTCTTTTAAAGAAGAGACGATACTGATTAAAGGGGCCAGGTCATTTGCCTTTGAGCGGATTGTGCAACTGCTGGAGCAGAAAGTACACCAGACTGTGCTGGAAATAAATCTGAATGCTATTGTACACAACCTGAAGGAATACCAGCAGCGACTGAAACCTGATACAAAAATTATGGCAATGGTTAAGGCATTTGCTTATGGCAGTGGCGGTGCCGAGATTGCCGGCAAACTGCAATACCAGCAGGTGGATTATCTGGGTGTGGCTTATGCTGATGAAGGTGTGGAACTGCGTAAGGCCGGAATCACTTTGCCGATAATGGTAATGAATCCTGATGAATCGGCCTTTGATGCGATAACCGATAACAACCTGGAGCCGGAGATATATTCTTTTGAACTGTTACAGGCTTTTGACAGCTATATACAATCGCAGGGGTTAACATATTACCCGGTGCATATCGAAATAGAAACAGGGATGAACCGCCTTGGTTTCGATACAAAAACTATTGAGAGGCTGGGAGAGTATCTATCAAAATGCAATTCGCTGAAGGTTCAATCTGTATTTTCCCATCTTGCGGCCAGCGAAGAAGATGTGCAGGATGTGTTTACGCAGCGGCAGTTTGATTTATTTAATCATGCTGTTGATGGGCTGAAACAGAAACTGTCTTACCTGTTCATCACTCATATCGCCAATTCTGCAGCGGCCATCCGTCACCCGCAACTGCAATCAGGTATGGTGCGGCTGGGCATAGGTATGTATGGTGTGGACAGCGCCGAATCAGGCAAACTGAATTTGCAAACAGTGGCTACCTTAAAATCAACTGTGGCGCAGTTAAAGCATCTGGCAAAAGGTGAAACAGTAAGCTATAACAGGCGGGGAATGGTGGAAAGAGATTCGGTAATAGCCACCATCCGTATTGGCTATGCCGATGGGTATCCCCGGAGGCTTGGTAATGGAGTGGGAAAGGTTTGGATCAGGCAGCAACTGGCACCGGTTATTGGTACGGTGTGTATGGATATGTTTATGGTGGATGTTACTGATGTGCCAGGTGTGGCGGAAGGCGATGAGGTGGTTCTTTTCGGAGAAAAGCTGCCGGTTCAGCAGGTTGCCCGATGGGCACATACCATTCCTTATGAAATTATGACCGGAATATCGCAGCGGGTAAAGAGGGTGTATTTTGAGGAGTGAGAACGGGAAGCTACAGGGATTTGCTGCAAAACTTAATAAATAGCTAAATCAACGGGCAACCTCAGGCTTCTAGTTTAAAGCTGCAAGCTTGCGACTTTCCTCTTCTCCCTTCTCCTTATATTTGCCAGAATTATGAAGTCGCTGAAAATTAAGCATGTCGTTCTGATTATTTCTATCATCATCATTGCCGACCAGGCTTTGAAGATCTGGATAAAGACCACTCACCCCACCGGAGAGGTACTGCGGGTTTTTGGCCAGGACTGGTTTCGTCTTCATTTTATTGAAAACCCCGGCATGGCCTGGGGCTGGAAGTTTGGAAATGAAACCGGTAAAATGATACTGACACTGTTCCGCTTTGCGGCTGTTATTTTTGGTGTTTGGTATTTGGGAAGGATTGTAAAGCAGAAATACAGCAGGGGATTTATTGTTTGTGCATCGCTGATTTTTGCAGGGGCATTGGGCAACCTGATTGACAGTATGTTTTACGGCATGTTTTTCGATAAGGGTCTTTCAGCATCAACTGCCTACCAGCAATATTCCGGTATTGCTTCCTTCAGCGCTGATGGCTACTCTTCTTTCCTGCATGGTAGTGTGGTGGATATGCTGTATTTTCCATTATTTGACGGAAAGTTTCCTTCATGGGTGCCATTTGTGGGTGGTGTTGAGTTTGAGTTCTTCAGTGCTATATTCAACATTGCTGATGCGTCCATCTCTGTTGGTGTAATTACACTATTACTTTTTCAGAAACGTTTTTTTAAAAAGGCACATCCGGAAGAACCTCATCCCACAGTGGAAACGAGTACGGAAGTAAGTGATAACACGCAGGTGCTGTAATCTTATTTATAGCGGATTAGTTTTTTCTGGATTGTTTTTCCGTTAAGAAATAATCTCAGGTAGTACGCCCCTGCTGGCAACGCACCGGTGTCATAAAGATTTAGCCGGCTCAGCCCAATGCCAATTTCCTTTTTTTGCTCCATGACAATCCTGCCGGTCTGGTCCATCAGCATAATGCGGAGTAATCCGCCTTCGGCCGTTGTAATCTGTAATGAGATTTCCCTGTCGAAAGGATTTACTACTGATACAAAAGAGAAGCCTGTTTGATCGTTGCTGTACAGCACAACGGTATTAGAGAATTTGGTGTTTCCTCCGCTGTTCACCATTCGAAGGCGGTAGAAAGCTGACGCTGTGATTACAACAGGGTCGGTAAAGGAATAACTGTTATTGGGCGATGCTTGTCCACCTCTTCCGCCCACAGCTCCAATTGTTTCAAAGGTGTTCCCATCGCTGCTTTTCTCTATGTTATAGGTTACTGTCTCGTTTTCGCCGGATGCTGACCATTCAAGGAAGGCATGTCCGTTTATTTTTCTTCCGGTGAAAGAAAGAAGCGATGTGTTTAGCGGGGTATCGCAATCAAGAATGTTAAGCCTTATGCCCCCGGCATCTGTAAACCGGCAATTGATATCTGAAAGGTTGGATAATGTAGTGGCAACAACTACCCTGTACATATCTCCATTATTGCTGAGTTGTGTAAAGGAAGGTGGTACAGTATAGTTTACAACATACTCCCAGGAGGAGCCATTCCAATAAGGTACAACAGGGCCGGCAGGAGTGGTAATATCTGTCCATGTGCCACCGCCATCTGTGCTTCGTTGCCATTTGTAATAAATATAATTGCTGAAATAAGACCGGATAGTGTCACTTAGTGTTACAATATTGCTGTCGCAGATATTCGGGTTTAACGAAGGCGAATAAGCCATATTAGGTGTACAGGTGGCAACAGAAATATCGTCGAGTGCCCAGTCGTTTCCTCCTCCTCCGGGCGCATTATTATAGAACCGCATGGTAAAGCTTGTTTGAGCAGGCCCGGTCAGAAATGTAAACCCTTTCTTTACCCATTGACCATTGTAAGGCAAGTCGCCTGACGTATAGTAGCGAACACCATCTAGTGCCACGGTTATATTAGGCCTTACGCCTGATGAGTCGCCAGGTCCTGTAGGAATGTAGCCACCGCTGTTAGCACCAGTCCCGTTGGAATCGCACCCGCATTTGGAACAGATATTCCGCATCCAGCATGATATCTCATAATAGGTGTTCGGACACAAATTGGAAATCGTATGGTCGAAGGCAGAGTCTATGCGATAAGCAGCATTCACAATCAGCATATACCCACCATTGTTGCCGCCAGTTGTATCGGCAGCAGGGTTGCCTGTCAACTGGTTTACTGCACCTGTGTGGTCTCCAATAATATCCCAATAAGTAAATACCCTGTGTGTGGTAGGAGTGGCAGAACAGCTGCCGTCAGGTTTTGGCCATGCATTAGAAGTGGAATACACTCCGCCACCTGTGTTATTGGCGATGCCATAAAAATAATCCTGCGGAGAACTGCAGGTGAATGTGGCATACGTATAACCAGCAGGTACATTAGCTGATGGGGCTCTGTTTCTCGGGTTGCCGCTTCCAAAGGTTCCGTTTGTTTCTGTGCCCAGTGAATTGGTACCAACACTGTTAGAGCAAAACCCAAGGTTGGGATATACCATTACCGGGCTTGAGGGAAAAGAAAAAGTACTGACTGCCGGCGGTGATGTGGTGTACGTTATATTTCCCCCGCCCATATTTATAGTGGTATAGCTGGCTGCCGTCACAGTTACCCTGTAAGATGCCACCATAATGCAGGAGCTTGAGTAATAACTGGGTTTATGACCGTTATTATTTCTTATGCGGCCTCTGCGAAATACTGTTGCCGGTTGATCAATTGAGCGATAACCAAGGTTGATAATCACATTGCTTCCGCTAATCCATCCCTGGTCATTACTGGCATCAAATTGTGCATCGGTAAATTGTTTATAAATTTTTCCTTCATTGGTCAGAATCTGAAGGGTGCCTGAGATGAAAGTTGTGCCTGCGGGAATTACATCATTAAAACTGCAACTGTCGAATGCGCCGGAGCGGACTACAACAGATGCTCTCATTTCGAGAATATCACCTGTCTCAACCGTTCCACCGGTTGGCTTCGATACGTTGATAAAGCTTTTTCCAAAATCAATCTGGGGTACCGGAGCTGCGGTATGTGTAACACATATCCTGAACCCTGCATTAGTGGTTAATACTGTTCCTCCGGCAGAATATACCCTGATGTAGTAAGTGGTATTTCTTGCCAATGTTGTAACTGCTATACTTGTGGTGCCACAGGCAACAGATATAAGTCCGCCACAGGTGCCTTCAAACAACTGAACCCTTACGCCGGATGTATTGAGATTGGAGCCGATATTACTTAATGTAATTGTATGGTCAGTAGATACAGTAACAAACCTGTACCAGACATCATCATCCGGAGTGCCGGTACAACTTCCAACTGGCACGCCTGAATTTGTTGCATTGGCAACTGTTCCTGTAGTGTTAGTGCAACTTGTACCTGATGTTAACAATGTTGCAGACGCACAGTTATCATTTGCCGGAGCCTGTCCGGCAGTATTGTATGGCAAAAGAAAAACTATGCAAAATAGCCATAACCAAATGGGATCAATTTTTAAAAAGTTTAGTACTTGTTTCATAGGTATACTGTGTTGGTTTTTGCTCCGAAAAACCTCATCAGGCGGGGTATGGCTTTGGGTGCAATTTAATTTCAGATTGCACCTGAAACAATAGTACTTTTCTCGTAATTCTTATAGAATATCTATTAGGTGCATTTCCTATTGCAAGGTTGATATATCCTTGTTAAGTTAACACTTGAAAATCCGTTCTATGCAGAAACAAAACCTTACTCTTTTTTTATTGCTGTTTTCCATTTTTACCAAACAGAAATCGGATGCACAGGTAACAGACTCAGCCAGCATTCTGTTTGATATTGATACTGTTGTAAAAAATCTGGGCTACCCCTGGGAAATAACCTATGGTTATGATGACTCATTGTGGATTACAGAAGCAAGAGGTTACAGGGTGTTGCGCATCAGTCCGCAAAGAACAGGTATAGCAAAAAATGTACTTCCGCAGCAGGTGCTGAAAATACCATTGAACAGCAGCGAAGTAACATTCGGAAGAAGTATTGGCACCTGGCCGCAGGGAGGAATGCAGGGGCTTGTCCTTCATCCGGAGTTTAATTCGGGGAAGCGGTGGATTTATTTGTCTTACGTATATACTGGCACATGTCCTGCTGCTCCGTCATCTCCTTGTTATTTCAGAACAAAAATTGTCCGTTGCCGGTTTTACACTGCCGGTGAGGCAGGCAGCCCTAACATTCTGAAAGACACATTAATAATAACGGATACTGTTATTTCTAACCTTCCGGGAAGTAACGATCATAACTCTGGCCGGATGACGATAAGTCCGCAACCTGAAACCGACGGCACCTATAAACTCTATTATACTATAGGTGATATGGGTGCTGGCCAGTTTAACAACGCATCAAGAACCAACAGGGCACAGGACAGAGATACCTGTGAAGGGAAGGTGTTACGCTTTAATACCGAGCCAGACGGAGACGGAGTGCCGTCATCACCCATTCATGATTATGACAGGTGGCGGCAATGGATACCCAACGATAATCCTTTCAATCACTCTGCAACAGCATTCAGCTCTTTGAAAACACCAGTCTTTAGTACCGGTCACCGCAATGCACAAGGTATTGTTTGGGGAAATGCAAATGGTGTATGGCGGTTGTATAGCTCAGAACATGGTGATAAAAGTGATGACGAAATAAATATTATCACATCAGGCAGTAATTATGGCTGGCCCAAAGTTGCAGGACTTTGTGACGACAACTATAACACTTCAGATCCATATTCGAATAACGATCGCCTGGCCGGACAGTTGGTGCCTGATGAATCAACCACTTTTTGTGATATTACGGGCAATCAACGGCCTTTGTTTTCATTCTTTAACTGGACAGGCAGCCAGTTACAAACGATCAACCTCAGCAATATTTTTACATGGCCTACCATTGCACCTTCTGGTATTGATTTCTATACTGGAAATATTCCGGGCTGGAAAAACTCGTTGCTTATTCCTTCTTTGAAATATGGTTTGTACCGGTTGAAGCTTAACAACAGCGGAACGTTTGTGGACAGCAGTTCTTCTTCCAATATTGTTGATACATTTCCGCTACTGCATGGCTGGCGAATCAGGGATATAGCCATACATCCTGTTTCGAACAGCGGAAAACTCTGGGTGATTATTGACAGTACCGGCTCTACTTCCGGGCCTACCGGTGGTTTTAACGGTTCGAGCACTTCCACAAGGGATGGAGGAAAAGTGTTGATGCTGACTTATAAAACATTGCTCACACTTGCGCTGAATGAAGAGCCGCTTATTGTTCCGGGTGTTACTAAAGAGAGCATCAGGATATTTCCTAACCCTGCAAAGGAACTGCTTTATGTAAATGGTCAAAACGGAATCAGGAAACCAATAACAGTACAGATATATAATTTGAATGGTAATAAGCTGTTTGAGAAAACAGGAAACTCTGTAAACCTGAGAATTGGAATAAGCAGCCTGTCATCTGGTATGTATGTAGTCAGGGTAATCAACGGATTGGGTATGGTGATCCATTCTCAAAAGTTTATAAAGCAGTAATTTGTTTTAGATGAACAGGAAAAAGAATGTCCCGGCATTTGCCAGGACATTTAGTTTGTGAATGCTCAGGGTACGAATATTTTAACCCCGCTGTAAGCGGTCGGTAAACAGTTGTCTTAAGGTTGCCTGCTTTTTCTCTTCTTTTACACCATTATTGTTTTCCTGGCCGAACATATCAGCAGCACCTGTGATAATGGCTCTGAGAAAAGGAGACTTAAATGGTTTAGATGAAATATTCAGAATAGCTGCATTAGTATTAATTGCAGCGAAGTATAAAGGCGAGTAGCTTGTGCTTCTCATGGTCTGGATTTTAGTTTTTTCTTAGCTTGGATTTCGCAACTAAGGTATTAATCATTAACAGCCTTTGCAAGCCCGGAGCATATAAAAAAGAGGAAGAAACGGGTTCTTCCTCCTTTCATTATGGGATTTTTACGATTATTTAAGTTCGCCAACCATTTTTTCAGGTCTGACCCACTCGTCAAATTGTTCCGGTGTAACATAACCCAGCTTAACCGCCATCTCTTTCAATGTGGTTCCTTCTTTGTGTGCTTTCTGTGCTATTTCTGCCGCTTTATAGTATCCAATTTTTGTATTAAGAGAAGTAACCAGCATCAGGCTGTTCTCCACATGTTTCCTGATGTTGGCTTCAATTGGTTTAATGCCAACAGCACATTTGTCATTGAAGGATACACAGCCATCACCTATCAGCCTTGCACTGTGCAGGAAGTTATAAATCATCACCGGTTTAAAAACGTTCAGTTCAAAGTGACCATTAGCGCCACCAATGTTTATGGCTACATCATTGCCCATTACCTGTGCAGCAATCATCGTTAATGCTTCACATTGTGTGGGGTTTACTTTGCCCGGCATGATAGAAGAGCCAGGTTCGTTATCAGGGATAAATATTTCACCAATGCCGCTGCGTGGCCCGGAGGAAAGCATTCGGATGTCGTTGGCTATCTTCATCAGGCTTACTGCAACTGTTTTCAAAGCGCCGTGTGCTTCAACTATGGCATCGTGGGCAGCCAGTGCTTCAAACTTATTTTCGGCAGTTTTAAACGGAAGCTTCGTCAGTTTGGCAATATGCTTCGCTACGGTCACATCATACTTTGGCGGTGTATTGATGCCAGTGCCAACTGCTGTACCTCCAAGTGCCAGTTCGCTGAGATGCGCCAGGGAATTATTAATGGCTTTCAATCCGTGGTCCAATTGCGATACATAACCGCTGAATTCCTGGCCGAGTGTGAGTGGTGTGGCATCCATGAAGTGTGTACGGCCTATCTTCACCACCTTCATATATTGCTTGCTCTTTTTTGCCAGCGTATCCCTGAGTTTCTTAATGCCCGGAATAGTTGTTTCAACCAGAAGTTTATAAGCAGCAATGTGCATTGCTGTGGGGAATGTATCGTTTGATGACTGAGATTTGTTCACATCATCATTCGGGTGCAGGTATTTGTCCTTATCAGTAAGCTGTCCGCCGTTCAGCACATGACCACGATAAGCAATCACTTCGTTTACATTCATGTTGCTTTGTGTGCCGCTTCCTGTTTGCCATACTACCAGCGGAAAATACTCATTCAGTTTTCCATCTAAGATTTCTTTGCATACTTTGGCAATTAAAGCTGTTTTCTTTTTAGGCAGCACTCCTGCGTCCTGGTTAGCCAGGGCCGCAGCATGTTTCAGGTAAGCAAAAGCACTGATTATCTCTTTGGGCATCCGGTTAATGTCCTGTGCAATTTTAAAGTTGTCGATGCTGCGTTGTGTTTGTGCGCCATAATAAGCATTGGCAGGAACTTTCACTTCGCCCATGGTGTCTTTTTCTATACGGTAATCCATAAAAAATAAAAAATTTTGATTGATAATACGCCGCAAAGGTACATGATTCGTCTAAAGCTGGCGGGTGATGCAAATTCAGGATAAGTTTTGTTCATAAACAGGTATAACTTTGAAAGGCGATGTATTTTTGTCGCCATTTTTTCAGAAGAAATATAACATGATTTCTGTATGATTAATAAAAGACTTGCCGGCTGCATTATAGCAGCTGTAATAACCCTTTTCATCGTACCACAACTTTCTGCACAGCACAAAGAATATTATCCCGACCCCGACACTGCCATCCGGAAAAGGCTGGAGGAGTGGCAGGACCTGAAATTTGGATTACTCATGCACTGGGGACCATACAGCCAATGGGGTGTGGTGGAAAGTTGGAGCATTTGTCCGGAAGATTTAAGCTGGGCCACAGGGGCCAGGAAAAAGGGAGTGGCTGATAATTATGCAGATTATCTTAAATCATATGAAAGCCTGAAGACTACATTTAACCCGTTTAAATTTAATCCGGAGAAATGGGCGTCTGCTGCGAAGGAGGCCGGAATGAAATACCTGGTATTTACTACCAAGCACCATGATGGTTTTTGCATGTTCGATACAAAACTCACCGATTATAAAGTAACGGATGCCGCTTGCAGGTTTTCTTCAGACGCAAGAAGTAACATAACAAAAGAAATATTCTCTGCATTCAGGAAAGAGAATTTTTGGATTGGGGCTTATTATTCAAAACCTGACTGGCATTCTGATTACTACTGGTGGAAAAAATTTCCGGCAGTTGACCGCAATTGCAATTATTCAATTGAGAAACATCCGGAACAATGGAAAAGATTTACAGAATACACACATGGACAAATTGAAGAGCTGATGAGTGAATATGGCAAGATTGATATTCTCTGGCTCGACGGTGGCTGGGTGAAAAAGAAAACAGAGGATGAAGTAAAAGCAGAATTAAGTGAAGTGTACGAAAACAGCCGCTGGGCCCGCAACCCGCAAAGCCAGGATATTGATATGCCTGGGTTGGTAAGAAAAGCAAGAGCAAAGCAACCGCAACTGATAGTAGTGGACAGGGCTGTAGCCGGTGTGCATCAAAACTATCTTACTCCTGAGCAACATATCCCGGAAAAGGGCTTGCTCTATCCATGGGAGACCTGTATGACAATGGCAGGCAGCTGGAGTTATGTGCCTGGCGATGTTTACAAACCGGCTGATGAACTGGTGAAAAAGTTAGTTGATATAGTAAGTAAAGGAGGAAATTATTTGCTCAATATAGGCCCCGGCCCGGATGGCGAGTTGGATTCTGTTGCATACAGCCGGTTAAAAGAAATTGGGAACTGGATGAAGATTAACGGCGAAGCAATTTATAATACAAGAATGTATTCTGTTTTTGGGGAAGGCGAAAATATCCGCTATACACAATCCAAAGATGGAAAAGCGAAGTATGTTTTTCTGTTTAGTTTTCCTGGTGAAAAATTGTCGCTGAAAAACATAACAGCCGGAAAGAAATCAATTGTGCAACTCTTGGGAAGTAATATGAAAATAGCTGCCAAACAAACCGTTAACGGACTTGAAATAAGCATTCCTTCCGCATTGAAGACGGTTGCCAATTATGTTTGGGTACTGAAAATTCAGGATAAGTAAATATGATTGTTAGAGGAATCAGTTTCCTTTGAACTCCGCTTTTCTTTTCTCAAGAAATGCTGCAGTGCCTTCCTTCATGTCATCCGTGTTAAAAGCGTTGCCAAACTCTTCAATTTCCACTTCATAGCCATTCTTGCTCTCATCAAAAACGGCATTGGCCGCCCTTATACATCCGGCTACGGCCAGCGGTGCTTTTGAATTAATTACCTCAAGAATTTTCTTTGTATGCTCCAGTAAAGTTTCGGAAGTTGTAACGTAATTGACCAATCCCAACTCCTTGGCTTCGTTCGCATCAATCATGTGGGCACTCATCAGCAGTTCTAATGCTTTGCCTTTGCCAATAAGCTGAACCAATCTTTGCGTGCCGCCATAACCAGGAATCAGTCCAAGATTTACTTCCGGCTGGCCGAATTTTGCATTTTCACTTGCTACACGAAAATGGCAACTCATCGCCAGTTCGCAGCCACCACCCAATGCAAACCCATTCACCGCTGCAACAACAGGTTTTGCAGAGTTTTCAATTCTTGCAAAAGTGTTATGCCCCCTTCTTGCCAGAGCCATCGCTTCTTCTTTACTTAACCCGCCAAATTCTGCTATGTCTGCTCCGGCTACAAAGGCTTTTGGTCCGGAACCGGTGATGATAACTGATTTTATCTCCTGGTTGCTCTCTGCTTCATCAAATGCAGTGTTCAGGTCAGTAAACACCTCTTTATTCAGTGCATTCAGTTTATCAGGCCGGTTGATGGTGATTGTAAATATTCCATTTTCCAAATGGGTAAGCAATGTTGAGTAACTCATGATGGTTTTGATTTGTGAACCGAAGATAATGGTATTTATATATCCCTTAACATACGGTTTAACGAAGGCTGAAATGGCATTATGTAACGATGGGCTATTAACAAAAAATTAAATCCAATATCATCTTTTTTAGAAATCAGCCAACTTACTTTTATAAAAACCTTCTGATATGAGAAAGATAATCATTACACTATTATTGGTGTCCATAAGCTATTGGATAAATGCACAGCAAAGCGAAAGCAAACTTCTGCAGGATTTTAAGTATCGGATTGATAATTTCAGGGCATTAAACTTTTCAGTTGGCGGCGGTGCTTTACATGAAAGTGACCGCAGTAGTAATTCTGTTATTAATAATTCAAATTTCAGCGGGAATACCGGTATCGGACTTACCGGGTATAAGAGTACAGACCGGCAGCTAAGGTCTTCTAACTTTAGCGTTAACTCGGGTTTTTCAAAATCAACATCAAACGAGGATGATGGTAAGGCCAGGTCTTTCAGCGGCCAGTTTGCTGCAAGCCTGGCAGATAAGTATTTTAAAGGGGAAAAGTTTTTTTTATTGGAGAGCAATTCTTATGGAAGGTTGAATACAGGCAAAGCCAGTTCGGCAAATGTTCCGTTGCTTACTAAAAGCTCTGCTTCAGGTTTATATATTAACCTCGGTGCCGGGATCGGGAAGGGCAGGTTAGAGTTTGTTACGGATATGCAAAATGCCCTTTGGCTGCACAAAGAGCTGAGTAAAGAAAAAGTACTGAAAAGACAGCTTTCCGAAAAAGAGTTGATGGGTTTGGGTATGGCTGTTACAAAAGCCAATAACACCAGAGTACTTGATTCAAGGAGAAGGAACCGCTTTATACTTGAAACAGTTGATGGTTTCCTGCAAAAGAATGGGCTTATTTCAAAAACTGACATACTGTATTTCTCATCCCTGAACGATGTGTTGTTTTATGCAATTAATGAACATCGCATGAGTGGTGTTGAAAAAGCATTGAAATTGTCACCTTCATTTTCTTACAGTAGAAATTATGGCAAATATTCAGAACCGGTTAGCGAAAATGAAGACAGGACAAAAGTGAAAGCTTTGACACTTATTGCATCATGGAAGAAATACAAACCGGTCAGTCTTTATCATCAAAGAAATTACGGGTTTTCATTTCAGGCTGTTAAGTCATGGAGAAACTATCTAATGGCCACTTCAAATAGCGGAGTTGTAAATGAGAGTAAATGGAATGATAATAGTTCTCAAGTTTCAGTTTCTGCTTTTCTCCAGCACAAGTTTTATCCAAATACGAGAACATCTTTTAATCTGTCTTTGGAAACAGAAGGAGGATATAATTGGTTTCCGGGAATATCGAAGTGGTTTAACCTGACAAGGGCCGGTTGTTCATTAAATTATTTTATTAGCTATAATGCCCGGTTGACTGGTGGGGTAAGTGCATCAATTCAAAAAAACTACAATGATATTACAAGCGCATATCTGTTCAATACAAATCTGTTCAGCCTTAATGCCAGTATCGGGCTTGAAATTAACTTATAGACTTTCTCAATGAATCAGCAATGTAAGGTGTAATAAAGTAATCCCCGGATGATTGCTAAACCGGGATAATAGTATTTCTTTGCAGCACATATATTTCCGGTATGACATTTCTTGATGGAATTATATATACAGGTATCGCCATTTTTGCGTTGAGTGGGGCATTCAAGGCAAGAACTTTTAAGTTAGATGTATTTGGAGGTATTGTAGTAGCGTTTATTACAGCTTATGGTGGCGGTACGTTACGGGATGTGCTTATTGGGGCTGGCCCGGTAAACTGGATTAATGATAATATAGCACTGATACTCGTTTTTACCGGTTCATTTATTGCTTTTTTGTTCAAAGAAAATATGAACCGCTTTAAGCGTACCATTTTTTACACTGATGCTTTTGGTATTGGCCTGTACACCGTATGGGGAATAGAGGTGGCGTCTAAACACGGCCTGAATGATTTGTATTCGCTGGTGATGGGAGTGATAACGGCAACTTTCGGCGGTCTGCTGGCCGATATCGTTTGTAATGCAGTACCAAACCTGCTGAAGAAGGGTGAACTGTATGCTACTGCCTGTGCGATAGGAGGGATACTTTATATCGCTTTAAAAAAAGTGCCGCTGGAGTACAATACAAATCTGGCTATTTGCATTGTGGTGGTTGCTGGCATCAGAATATACTCAAAAAGAAAAAGGCTCACACTTCCGGATATTTGATTGCTTTACAATCTTTTCTGTTTTCAAATGCCGATTCGGTTAATCTTGTCAGTAATAATCCTTGACTTGGGTGAAGGGTATTTGTAACTTTATCAGGAACGGCGTAGCCTGTTTGGGCTGGCCAGTGATTACTTCAACAATATTACTGAACCATTAAACTAAAACCCATGAATAAAATACTATGGTTGTTTTGCACACTGGGTTTTTCTGCCAGTTGCAATTTATTTGAAGCCGATGAGGCTTTTGAAGTACCGCATAAAGACCTGCTGACAAGAAACAAATGGGTGCTTGATGCTTACACACAATCTCCAGCTTATAATGGGGTAACGGATGTGTATGCTAAGATGAGCGATTGTGCAAAGGATAATTTATTAATTTTTCAAAAGGATGGTTCGTATATTCTTGATGAAGGCTTTAAGAAATGTTCTGAATCCGAACCACAAACCAAAGTGGCCGGAACCTGGAAGTTTGCCGAAAACGGCCCAAATGAAGTTGATAAGTTTGATGAGAATGAATTAATAATAAATTCTTCAGGAAAAATTACGAACTACTATATTGAATTAATTACCGATTCAAGACTTAAGATAAGCACTACAATAAATTCAGATGGGAAAACCTACGAAATTCTTCAAACCTTCAGGAAAAAATAGATTATGCTCCTGACGGAGGCAGTTTAAATGTCAACGAAAAAGAAAAGGTAATAACTAAGCAGTTTTTAGAAACTTCTGTGTTCTTTTACCCAGCCACTGATATAATCAGCTATCTCATGTGTGTTGGTGCCGGGGTGAAACAACTTTCCAACGCCTATTTTATTTAACTCGGTAATGTCTTCATCAGGAATAATGCCGCCACCTGTTAACAACACATCGTCAAGTCCCTTTTCTTTCATCAGTGTCATTACTTTGGGAAAAACAGTATTATGTGCTCCGGAAAGGATACTGATACCAATTGCATCCACATCTTCCTGCAAAGCAGCATTAACCACCATTTCAGGTGTTTGGCGAAGGCCTGTATAAATCACTTCCATTCCTGCATCACGAAGGGCGGTTGCAATAACTTTTGCACCACGGTCGTGGCCGTCTAATCCAACTTTAGCTACTAAAACTCTTATAGGTCTGCTCATAAAGCAATATTAAGAATGCAAAATTAGGTTGTTTATACATTTGCATAGTAAATTAGTATATGCAATACAGAAAATTTGGAAATACAGATTTGCTCGTCAGTGAAGTTGGTTTTGGTGCCTGGGCTATTGGCGGAGGAACAATGGTTGGCAATACAGCCATTGGCTGGGGCGATGCTGATGATAAAACTTCGGAGGAGGCAATTTATGCATCGCTTGATACAGGGATTAATTTTTTTGACACCGCAGATATTTACGGACTGGGGCATTCCGAAGAGTTGATTGGCAAAACTGTTGGCAAAAGAAAGGATATTATTATTGCGACCAAGGGCGGAAATGTCGCAAGAGACGGACAGTTCACCATTGATTATTCGAAAGAACACATTATCGATGCTTGTGAGCAATCACTCCGCAGGCTGAACCGGGAAACAATTGATTACTACCAGTTACATACGGCGAAGCTGTCGCATTTGCAGCAGGGAGATTGCATTGCCGCAGTACAGCAATTACAGGAACAGGGGAAAATAAGGTATTGGGGTTTGTCGCTGATTACTTTTAATCCAATGCCTGAAGCCGGGTTCTTGGTGGAAAATAATCTCGGAAATGGTTTTCAGCTTGTGCTTAATCTTCTGAACCAGCTTGGCCTGCCTGTACTTAACATGGCTGAAAAAGCAGGGTATGGAATTATTGTACGTATGCCTTTGCAGTTTGGGTTGTTAACCGGTAAGTTTGACGGTGGTGTTTCTTTTCCGGAAAATGACCATCGCAAAAAAAGAATTACTCCGGAGATTGTGAATGCCTGCAATGAAGCATTGTTGCCAATATGGAAACTATGTGATAAATACAGGTGCAGCAAAACAGAACTGGCGCTTAGTTATATACTCAGCTATTCCGCAGTATCAGTTATTATCCCAGGAATAAGAACAGCAGCGCATGTGCAAAGCAATACTTCAGGCTTGTTCAGGCTTGAGGAAAGTGATATGAAACTGATTGAAGAAACGGGACGTACCAGCTTAATTCCTGTTATGGATAAAATTAAGCAGGTGGGGTAATGCTGATTATTACAAATAAATGTTTAATAAAAAACCGGATGATGTTCACCCGGTTTCTTTTTTTTAGTTCAAAAGTTGTTATACCAGTTCATGTACAACTAACCCGCTTCTGAGTTTTGGCTCAAACCAGGTGGTCTTTGGCGGCATAATGTTGCCGGTGTCGGCAATATCAATAAGTTGTTTCATTGAAACCGGGAAGAGTGCAAAAGCTACTTTCATTTCACCGCTGTCCACTCTTTTCTTTAACTCACCCAGCCCACGGATACCACCTACGAAATCAATTCGCTTATCTGTTCTGAGGTCTTTAATGTTAAGCAGTGGATTGAGAACTGAGTTGGAAAGAATAGTTACATCCAGCACACCAATCGGGTCGGCATCATTATATGTTCCTGCCTTTGCTGTAAGCGAATACCAGTTGCCGCCGAGGTACATGCTGAAGTTGTGCAGGCAGCAGGGTTTATAAATTTCTGTTCCCCTTAATTCTACTTCAAAATTCTGTTTCAGTGCTTCAACAAACTCTTCATCTGTCTGTCCGTTCAGGTCTTTTACCACCCGGTTGTAATCAATAATGGTAAGCTGATTGTCCGGGAAATGTACTGCCAGGAAGAAATTGTATTCTTCATTACCGGTGTGATTGGGATTGTTTTTTCTTTTTTCGTTGCCCACCAGTGCGGCTGCAGCAGTGCGGTGATGCCCGTCTGCAACATAAGTAGAAGGAATCGTTGCGAAGATTGAAATAATCCGGCTGATAATAGCAGCATCGCTGATAGTCCAGAAATGATGACCAAACCCATCAACAGAAGTAAAATCATAATCCGGCTGGTGAGTGGCTGCAAAATCTGCGACAATCTTATCTAATTCTGTATGGGCAGGATAAGAGAAAAACACAGGTTCCATATTCGCATTGGTGATGCGTACATGTTTCATCCTGTCTTCCTCCTTGTCGGGCCGTGTAAGCTCATGTTTCTTAATCACATTGTTCATGTAATCCTCAACCGCAGCGCAGGCCACAAGGCCGTATTGTGTTTTGCCATTCATGGTTTGGGCATAGATGTACAGGTTGGCTGTTTCGTCCTGCACTAACCAGTTGTTCTTTTTAAACTTTTCAAAATTCTCTTTTGCCTTGTTATACACAGCTTCATCATGTTCGTCAATTGATTCGGGTAAATCAATTTCAGGTTTAATGATGTGCAGCAATGAATAATCATTTCCTTTCGCTTCTTCTCTTGCCTCTGATGAATTAAGAACGTCGTAAGGACGGGAAGCCACAGCCTGTGCCAGTTCTTTTGGTGGTCTGTAACCCTTAAATGCTCTGATGATTGCCATGTTTGTTTATACTTGTTGGTTTAGAATTTATTAACCTGGAATTGTGTGTTTCCGTTTTGCAGAAAGTCAACTATTTGTTTTGCTGCTGCTAACCCGGCATTAATGTTTGCTTCGGCAGTTTCTGCTCCCATTTTTTTAGGTGTGGCAAAATAACGGCTGGCATACTTTTCCATCATTTCTGTATGGCAGTCGCAGGCGATGTCTGTTACATATTTCACATCGGCCCTTTCTTCAAAAACTTTTTTAAGAGAATCCTCACACACAATTTCCTTACGGGCAGTATTAACGATAACTGCACCTTTTGGCAATTTAGACATTAAATCGTAATTAATGGTCTTCTTCGTTTTTTCATTGGCAGGAATGTGCAGCGAAATGTAGTTACAGGTACTGAACAGTTCTTCAGGAGAAGAAACTACAATAGTGCCAAATCCTTCGAGCCATGTTTTTTCTTTTGTAGGCGCATATACATACACAATCATGCCAAGGCCTTTTGCCAGTTTGGCTACTTTGCGGCCTACATTGCCAAATGCGAACAGGCCAATTTTTTTTCCTGCAAGTTCGCTGCCCGTACCGGGATTAAAGAAATTTCTTGCAGCATAAATCATCATTCCCATTGCCAGTTCAGCCACTGCGTTTGAGTTTTGGCCGGGAGTGTTCATCGCAACAATTTTCTTTTCATTACAGGCAGGGAGGTCAATATTGTCGTATCCGGCACCAGCCCTTACAACAATTTTCAGGTTTTGCGCAGCGGCAATTACATCGGCAGATGCTTTGTCACTTCTGATAATCATTCCGTCTGCATCGGCAACAGCTTTCAGCAGGTCGGCTTTGTCTGTGTACTTTTCAAGTAAAACAGTTTCAAAACCGGCTTCATCAAAAATCTTCTTAATTCCACTTACGGCAACAGCGGCAAATGGTTTTTCGGTTGCTAATAAAATCTTTGGCATATACAATCGTTTTAAAAAGAAAGGAAGCTTTTATGCTTCCTTTCCGTTAATAATTAATATCAGGCTTTACTGCTTTCAAATTCTTTCATACAATCAACCAATGCCTGCACACTTTCAACTGGCAGGGCATTATAAGTGGAGGCACGGAAACCGCCTACGCTGCGGTGGCCTTTAATACCAACCATACCTGCAGCTTTGGCAAAATTCATGAACTCTTCTTCAAGGTGTTTGTACTCTTCTTTCATTACATAACAGATGTTCATCAGCGACCTTGAATTTTTTTCAACGGTGCCCACAAATATTTTGCTGTTATCTATTGCATCGTACAGCAGTTTGGCTTTTGCCTGGTTCATTTCCTGCATTTTGGCAACACCACCAAGGCTCTTCAGCCATTTTAATGTTTCCAATATGGTAAAGATGGGCAGACATGGAGGCGTATTGAACATGGAGCCTTCTTTGATATGCGTACGGTAATCAAGCATGGTTGGAATGTAGCGTTCCACTTTGCCCAGCATATCTTCTTTTACAATTACAAAGGTTGCACCTGAAGGCCCGAGATTTTTCTGTGCCCCGCCATAAATAAGTGCATATTTGGAAACATCAACCGGACGACTGAAAATATCTGACGACATATCAGCTACTACTGGAACAGGCGAAACTGGGTCTTGAAATATCTCAGTTCCGTAAATTGTGTTATTGGTTGTGATGTGCAAATAGTCGGCATCGGCCGGAATATTTTCGATAGCGGGATAATAATTGAAGTTTTTATCTGCAGAAGATGAAATAACACTAACCTCGCCAAAACCTTTGGCTTCTTTAATGGCTTTTTTGGCCCACACTCCGCTTTCAACGTAAGCAGCTTTTTTGTTCATCAGGTTATAAGGAACCATCGCAAACTGCAGACTGGCACCTCCCCCTAAAAACAGAACCTGGTAACCTTCTGGCACACCAAGCAGTTCTTTAAACAGTGCCACTGCTTCGTCCATCACAGCCTGAAACTCTTTGCTTCTGTGCGACACTGACAGTACAGACATGCCAGTTCCATTAAAATCAAGAATGGCTTTTGCTGTGTTTTCAACAGCAATGGCAGGTAAAATACTTGGGCCTGCATTGAAATTGTGAACCTTTTTCATCGTTTAACTATTTATAGTTTAAAGAATAGTGTTTGGTATGAATAACAAAATAAAAACTAATAACTGTTAGCCTGTATGATTATTGACAGGCGGCAATATGAGTAAAGTAATGTCAGGTATGGATTTAGAACAGAACTATGCCACTAAAAAACTGTCTTTCCAATGACAATTCTAATGCTCGACTAATTATTTCATCAATGACAGGGCTTGTTCTATCCGGCGTATGGTTTCAACTTTCCCGATGAGTGAGGCAATTTCAAATACTCCCGGACCAAATTTTCCACCAACCAGCATTATCCGGAAAGGCAGCATCAGGTCTCCGGGCTTTAAATCGTTGGCAGCGGCAATTTCTTTAAAATTACTTTCAAGTGTGGTGGTATGCCAGTCTGGCGATAACTGATAATTCCGTATCAGTTCTACAAAGAAAAGTTGCTTTGCATCATTCCATTTAGGCTTAATGGCTCCTGTATCAATATTTTCAGGTGCTTGAAAGAAGAAAGAGGATTGCTGTACGAAATCAGTTAAAAGAGTGCAGCGGTCCTTCACTAAATGAATTACTTTTTCCAAATAAGCTTCATCCGAAACAGTCAGGCCATTCCCTTTCAAAAGTTCACCAACCTGCAACTTCAAACCTGCAACTTCAAACCTTTTTATCCATTCATGGTTGAACCATTTCGCCTTTTCGTAATCGAACTTTGCCCCGGCGCTATGTACCCTTTCCATGGAGAATTTTTCTATCAGTTCTTCTTTGTAGAACAGTTCCTGCTCAGTGCCGTCGTTCCAACCAAGCAGGGCGAGCATATTAATAAAAGCATCTGGCAAAAATCCTTTTTCTTTAAATCCTTCTGTCAGGTCGCCCCTATTTGGGTCTGTCCAGTTCATGGCAAATACAGGGAAGCCATATTTGGCGCCATCTCTTTTACTTAATTTACCACTAGGGCCAAGTATCAGCGGAAAATGTGCCCACTGCGGCATATTTTCCAGCCCGAACAGATATTTCCACAGCAGAATATGAACAGGAGCTGAGGGCAACCACTCTTCTCCACGGAAAGCATGGCTTATCTGCATCAGGTAATCGTCAACCACTACGGCAAGGTGATAGGTTGGCATGCCATCAGCTTTCAGCAGCACTTTATCATCCACAACCGAAGTATCGAAACTTACTTCGCCCCGGATCATATCAGTAAAACTCACCGTTTCATGTTCGGGCATTTTAATCCTGATTACATGGCGGGTTCCTTCTTCCAGCAGGCGATGGGTTTCTTCTGACGGGAGAGTGAGTGAATTCCGCATTTTCATGCGGATAGTATGGTCGTATTGCTGTGTATGGCTTTGTTCTGTTTTGTCCCCGATAGCTATTGGGGCATGCCGCATTTTTTCCAGTTCTTCCGGCGTGTCGAAAGCATAATAAGCATGTCCTTCGTTTATCAGTTTTTCAGCATACTTACGGTATGTTTCTTTTCTTTCGCTCTGCCTGTACGGGCCAAAGTTTCCGCCATGCTGTACACTCTCATCCGGTTCAAGGCCGCACCATTTCAATGTTTCAAAAATGTACTCTTCGGCACCGGGTACATACCTTGTCTGGTCGGTATCTTCTATACGTACAATAAAATCGCCGTTGTATTTCTTTGCAAAAAGATAATTGTATAAAACGGTTCTTACGCCGCCAAGATGCAAGCCGCCAGTGGGGCTTGGTGCAAAACGGACCCTTACTTTTTTATCCATAGGCTACAAAGATAAAATGAGTGTAACAGGCTATAAAATGATTTTGCACATTGTTTATTAGTTATTGTTTTTTAGATTTTTTCCTTGCATACCTTTGCAGCTATGACTTTCATACCTCCGCATTATCTGAGAGGAAGGAAGAATGCGATGTTTTCTTTTTTTAAAAAAGACCATTTCCTCGTTAAGACTCCCTGGTGGCTCAAGCGATTGTTTCCCGGATGTGTTTGGGATATGCCCAAAGAAGAAAAAACTATTTATCTCACTTTTGACGACGGCCCTCATCCCACCATTACACCATTTATACTGGACGAACTCAGGAAGCATAATGCTAAAGCAACATTTTTCTGTATTGGTGAAAATGTGATTAAATACCCTGAAGTGTTCAGGCAGATTCTGGCCGCAGGTCACTCGGTGGGCAACCACACTCATCGCCATGTAAACGGATGGAGAACCGAAGATGAACAGTATGTTAAAGAAATTGAAGAGGCGGATACCTACATACTCAGTTCACTTTTCAGGCCACCGTATGGAAGAATAAGACGTACACAGCTAAGACAACTGCAGGAAAAACACCCTGAAACCAAAGTGGTAATGTGGAATGTACTGGCTGGTGACTGGGTCGCAGACCTTACCCCGGAACGGTGTTTCAGAAGAGTGAAAAGAAATATTGCTGCCGGAGATATAATAGTTTTTCATGATAGTGAAAAGGCATGGGACAGGATGAGCTATGCTGTGCCATTACTGCTGAGAGATTTTACCGAAAGGGGGTACAGGTTTGAAAGATTAAAAGCAGAAAAGACGAAGCATCCGCTTGTACATTAACCAGGATTTGTGCTATGGCATAAGTACAAATGCTTATTTAATTAAATAAAATAGGGCCGGGGTAGACACCCTGGCCCGTTTTTAATCCGTACCCTATGAAAACTGGTTTAAAGGTATAATCTTTTTTTATTACGGCAAAGTAATTATATGAGAAACCCCATTGACAGTCAGGACAGCCTTATTGTCGCATTGGCCGTTCCCAAAATTCAGGTAAGCAATGTAGGAATTTGCAGTAGTAGTGTTCAACCGAACGGTTTTAATAACTCCTTTTACAATCCAACGACAGGTCATTCTTCTGACTAAAGGCTCTGTTATCGTTGATTCCCAGCCTACAAGGAGATTATTGCGTAATACCTGGCCTCTTGCACTTCCTTCAATTCTGAAGATATCATCAAGTGGGCCGGGAGTAGCAACTCCCTCAAAATGTGTAATGAATTTTGTACTGTTCCAGCGTACATAATTTCCGTTGGGTTTTGTAAGCTTACCTTCAGTTACTGTTATTTTAAACCTCCTGTTATTTACCGGAGTAGTGGCAAGTGTAATGTTTTCAATTCTGTGGGTACCCTCAACCTTAATACTGTCAACGTAATGATTATCAAAGCTTGTTTCTGCAACAGCTCCGGGAGCAATCATTCTGTTGGTATAAACAGTAATTACTTTTCCGCGGCGCACATGTCCATCAGGCCCGGGGCAACCAACATTCCCGAAATCAACAACAATTTTTACCGGGAAAGGGGTATTGTTTGGGTGAGTAACAGTAACGGTAAAACATCTTGGAACCGGAGTAAGGCTGTCGGTACGTCCAAAAAACACACCGCTTCCGGCATTACCTACTTCGTCATTGGCACCCATTACATCATCAAAAAGGTTGTCAAATATAACTTCAGCCTCTGCATCGGCTTCCCCTGAAACCTTCGAAGCTTCAGTCTCCTGCTCTTCAGTAGTGCCGTTCTGGCTGTCCTCTTTTTGACAGGAAACAAATAGTAACATGCTGATAAGCAATGTTGTGGCAGATACTTTTACAGTGTTAAAACTCAGTTTCATGTTTTGGGTTTTATTTTGTTCAATAAAATTAACGCTAATTGGAAGCAGGCTGCTACTAAAAGTTTAAAGGAATCATAAAATTTGTTGAGTTTTGCCCGAAATGTTTGCTATGGAGCTTACAGATACACATTCGCATATATATCTTGAAGAATTTGACCCGGACCGGGATTTGATGATTCAGTCAGCTGAAAAAGAAGCTGTTGGGAAAATACTGTTGCCCGCTGTCAGCGCAGAGACGCATGAAGCCATGCTTAAAGCAGAGGCAGACTATCCCGGAAGATGCTTTGCCATGATGGGTCTTCACCCTTGTTCTGTCAAAGAGAATTACCTGGATGAACTGAAAATTGCCCGTCAGTATCTTGAAAAAAGAAAGTTTATTGCTGTTGGAGAAATTGGCCTTGATTTTTACTGGGACAAAACATTTACAGAGCAGCAATACGCAGCATTTCATGAGCAAATAGAATGGGCCATACATTTTGATATCCCAATCGTGATTCATTCCCGCAATTCGACAGATGAGTGTATTGAAGTGGTGAAAGACCACCAGGATGGAAAACTGAAAGGGGTGTTTCATTGTTTTTCCGGAAACGCTGAACAGGCCAAAAAAATTACAGGCCTCAATTTTTACCTCGGCATTGGTGGGGTGCTCACCTTTAAAAATTCCGGGCTTGACAAAGCGATAGAGGATATTGACCTTTCGCATCTGCTTTTGGAAACAGATGCGCCATATTTAGCCCCTGTTCCATTTCGTGGCAAGCGAAACGAACCTGCTTACCTGAAATATGTTGTTCAAAAACTTGCTGAGATAAAATCTGCCAGTATGGAAGAAGTGGCGGCTGTAACTACGGCAAACGCTGAAAAATTATTCGGATGCTAAAAAATGAACCAGTATTTTTGCCACCCTCTTTTACGGAGACCTGCTCGAGTGGTTGAAGAGGCACGCCTGGAAAGTGTGTATACTCCTAAAGGGTATCGAGGGTTCGAATCCCTCGGTCTCCGCAAATGTGAAGTGGCTGTATCATTTTATTTGATACAGCCCTTTTATTTAATAAGGATGCTAGAAATCATTTCTTCAAACTTACCAGTTGACTTGAAATATACTAAAGGTGTAGAGATTGGAATCTTTCTATATGCATCATAGGTGAAATATTTGAGATTGACTAAGTTTACATTTATGATAGTACCATCCTGTGACTCTTTGACCCTTACATTCCATTCTCCGGTTATGTCTGCATTATCATTAATGGGTTTAGAAATCATTGATCCCTTATTATACAATAAGGGAACGACTATGTAAGCATCCGAATTTACAAGACTTCCTGTCTTGGTTTCAACTGTATGCTTTATGACTATTTCATTTGAAATGAGAAGTCCACTGCTTTTATCAATGAGCTTGATGGAAAGACCTTTTTGTGCAAATAAGTCAATAAGATTATCCCAAACCTGTTGATATGTTTTGGTAGAAGTGAACTTAAATGGCGGTTCCAGATATGTTCCCTTAAATGGAACTACTTTATAAGAAGCACATGAAGATAAAATCACTGAAGCGAAAGTCAGGATAAGACTGAGTTTTTTCATACAAAATGATTAAGGTGACCGTTTTCATAAAGATAAGATGTCAATATAATATAATACAGTTATTTGAAGAATCTTTTCTCACTGAGTTCTCCACCTGTGAGCCTCCTGAGTTTCCAGTAATCCTTTTAAAAATACTGTAGTTATACTCACTTCTCCGGCAAATAAACCGGGCTGTTTTTCTTCCAGTCGGGGTCGTATTTTACAAACCAGGAAATCCACAGGCTGCGGCTGAGGCGCATCAGCCAGGGTTGCAGCAGCAAAAGAAGCACAGCATTAAATCCCAGCCACCAGAAAAAACGGTTATCATTGGTTGACATACCGATAATAACAAACCATGCTATAAAACTGGCCACACTAATGGCTACAGTGGTGGCATAACTTACATAACCGGTGCCATAGTAAAACCCCACCTCTATTTCAGTAGGCTGGCTGCATACTACGCACTTTTCATTCATTTCTGTATTCTTGTTAAGCCGGAATGAAACGGAGTTTTTAAACAGTTTTCCTTCCCTGCATCTTGGGCAACGGCAGGTAAGGGCCGAAGCAAGGTAGCCCCTCACTGGTTTTTTATCTTGCATGCTATGGTTTTTGTGTGTATTGTTCTATGATCTGCTGCAACTGTGCGGCCTGCACCACACCCGATTGTCTCCACAGGGCTTTGCCATGCTGGAAAACGATAAGTGTGGGCACACTTTGTACATTATAAGCATTGGCAGCAGCAGGGCTTCTGTCAATATCAATTTTTAATATCCGCACATTGTCCCCCATCCGCTGGTGCAGTTGCTCCAGTATGGGTTTCATCATGCGGCAGGGGCCACACCATTCGGCTGAAAAATCAACCAGTACTGGTGTACTGCCATTGATTATTTCGCCAAAGCTTTCTTTCTTATTGGTTGTTGTCATCTGACGGTTTCTGTTTTTGTTCCTTTTTAAACATACTAAATACCAGCCCGCCCATTAAAGCTCCATAAGCTGTACTGTTATGCCATTTTGATGTAATGGCGCAAGTGCCGCTGCTGCAACCTACCTGCTGCCAGTAAAAGTAACCGGCAACAGCACCGATAAGCACTCCGGCAATTACCAGTTTATTATTTAGAACCCAATTCTTCATATTCAATATTTTCTGTTACAGGAGTTATGTCTTTTTCAGGTGTTGGTGCATAGCAGGCTCCACCTGCGCAACAAACACCATCGGTTAACAGGCCAAAGGCTGTAAAAAATACGCCTAATATTATACCAAAGGGTTGCCCTTCTGCTATACCTGATTGCAAAACTAATATTCCCAATATTACCCTTACAAATTTTAAGGTCGTCCATCCGCTTTTTAACCGTTCTAAAACACTCATTTTTTTGTTTTTTACAAATTTCCTTCTGCACTATCAGGAATGCTGTGACAATAGTTACAGACAATGACTGACCAAATGGGCAATAAACGGTGTTTTGGAAATTAATTTCTTCAGAATGACAAATATCAATTTTTCAACAACACTAAACCAATTATTTTGTGTGATAATACATACAAACGAAAATTCAGATGTACGGCATCTTTGCATTTTCCTGTTAACCATCAAAAAAAGCAATTATGAAAGTTGAACAAATTTACACCGGGTGCCTGGCCGAGGCTGCCTATTATATTGAAAGCAACGGAGAGGCAGCCATCATTGATCCGTTAAGGGAAACAAAACCATACATTGACAAGGCAGAACGAAATGGCGCAAAGATTAAATACATTCTTGAAACACATTTTCATGCTGATTTTGTAAGCGGCCATATTGACCTGGCAAGAAAAACAGGGGCTACGATTGTTTTTGGCCCAACGGCTGCGCCTGGCTATGACGCTTATGTTGCCAAAGATGATGAAATATTGAAATTAGGCAATGTAACTATTAAAGTCCTGCATACGCCAGGTCATACTATGGAGTCAACCACCTATTTACTGAAAGATGAGGAAGGAAATGATTATTGCATTTTCACCGGTGATACACTCTTTATCGGCGACGTGGGCCGGCCCGACCTTGTGCAAAAAGTGAAGGCTGATATTACCCCGCAAATACTTGGAGGGCATTTATTCGATTCGCTGCGCAATAAAATAATGCCGCTGGGAGATGATGTTATCGTTTACCCCGGACATGGCGCTGGCAGTGCCTGCGGTAAAAATATGAGCAGGGAAACAAGTGATACACTGGGACATCAGAAGGCAAACAACTATGCTCTCCGTGCCAATATGACTAAAGAGGAGTTTATAAAGGAAGTCACAGATGGCCTGGTGGAACCTCCGCAGTATTTTCCTTTCAATGTGCTGATGAACCTGAAAGGCGGAATAGACAGCATTGACAATATTATTGAAAAAGGCACTCATGCACTGGGTGCCAGGGAATTTTTAACTGCCTGGGAGAGTATGGAGGCCCTGGTGCTCGACACAAGAAGCAAGGATGCTTTTGCCGCAGAACATATACCGGGTTCTGTATTTATTGGTGTTGATGATACGTTTGCGCCCTGGGTGGGTACATTGATTACTGATTTAAAAACCCCAATTCTTTTCATTGCAGATGAAGGAAAAGAAGAGGAAGTGGTCATCAGGTTATCAAGGGTTGGTTATGATAATGCGGTAGGTTATCTGAAGGGCGGCATCCCTGCGTGGAAAGAAGCCGGCTTTGATACTGACTACCTGCATGAGATTACCCCACAGGATTTTGCAGTGGTTTATGAAGCAGATAATGTGCATACAAACCTGGTAGATGCCAGAAGAAAAAGTGAGTATGATTCAGAACACCTGGTAGGAGCTATTAATCTGCCTCTTGATTTCATCAATCAGAATATGTCGCAATTAGACAAAGACAAAAAATATTTCATACACTGTGCAGGAGGCTACCGTTCTGTTATTATGTGTTCTATTTTAAAAGCAAGAGGCTTTGAACATTTAGTAAATATCCGTGGTGGGTTTAAGGCGTTAAGTCAAACCGGATTGAAGAAAACAAGGTATGTGGAGCCCACTACAATGTTATAGTAAGAAAAATTCACTGTTATCAATAAAACCGGCTGTATCAGGCCGGTTTTATTTTATAGGCTGTTTCATGTTTTACCTCAGTCATAATAAAACTGCTCTGCACGGTGCCAATATCTGTAAGCCGGGCTAATTTGTTTACGATAAAATCCTGGTAAGCGGTCATATCGGTAACCACTACTTTCAGCAGGTAATCATATACACCTGTCATGTGGTAACACTCCATCACTTCTTCAAATTTTACAATGGCTTTTTCAAAGTTGAGCAAAATGCTTTGTGCATGTTGTTTTAGCTGCACATTGGTAAAAGCCACTAAAGTTTTCCCGATTTTGTTCCGGTTTACAATGGCGCAATAGCGGGTAATGTAGCCTTCTTTTTCGAGCCGCCGGATTCGTTCGTAAACAGGTGTAACCGATTTGCCAAGTTTATCAGCCAGCTCTTTATTGGTAAGCAGCGCATCAGACTGTAATAAATCGAGTATTTGTATGTCGGTTTTATCAAGGTTCATAAAAGTTGTTTTATCTAAAATTACCATCTTTTTTAGATGATTATTCTTTTTTGGAGAAATTTTATAAGCGATTCAGATTTCTTTTCTGTTTTATCTGATGTCATTCCTATTTGCACTGCTTCTTGTCAACTTAGTGGCAAAATCATTGAATATGAATCATAATAACATTTCCCCGGAAACCCAGATGCTGGGGTATGGTTACAAACCAGAGTTAAGTGAAGGCGCTGTAAAATGCCCGATTTTTCAAACATCAACATTTGTGTTTAAGAACGCAGAAGCCGGAAAGGCTTTTTTTGAAATGGCACATGGTAAGCCTGGTCATGATGGCGAGGAAATGGGTTTGATTTACAGCCGCATTAATAATCCCGATATGGAAATATTAGAAGAGCGGCTGAAACTATGGGATGGTGGCGAAATGGCGGCTGCTTTTTCAAGTGGCATGAGTGCTATAACTACTACGCTGATGACTTTTTTGAGCCCCGGCGATGTATTACTCTACAGCAATCCGTTGTATGGCGGCACACACAAACTGATACATCATATACTTACCAATTTTGGTATTGAAGTGGTGGGGTTCAGGGCTAACCAGGATTTGAAAGAAGTAGAACAAATGCTGATTGAAACAGGACATGCAAAAAGGCTGAAGATGATTTATGTGGAGACACCGGCCAACCCAACTAATGACATTATCGATATAGAAATGTGCCGGAAAATAGCCGATAAATATTCAACTGCTGATACTAAAGTGCTGGTTACTGTTGATAATACTTACATGGGACCATTGTGGCAACATCCGCTGAAACTCGGGGCTGACATAGTTCTGTATTCAGCAACGAAATACATCGGCGGGCATAGTGATGTAATAGCCGGCGCTGCTGTAGGCAGCAAAGAACTGGTGGGCAACATTAAAAAGACCAGGACTTTCTTTGGAACCATGATTGACCCGCATACAAGCTGGCTGCTGATGCGCAGCTTAGAAACCCTGAAAGTGAGGATGGAGGC